>NZ_JAKTNT010000008.1 GCF_022760925.1 Thermus hydrothermalis
TCGGCGAGGGGGGGGATGGGCGGGGCCTCGAGGGTTTTGGGAGCTTCCTCAACGGGGGCTTGGGGCGTTTCCGCCGCCAGGGGCGCCTGGGCGGGCAGGTAGAAGCCCACGTACCACAAACTGATGGCCGTCACCAGGAGCAAACCTGCCAGGAGGAGCTTGGTGGACTGGGGCAGGTTTTGCCAGGCCTGGGCGAGGCGCGCGAGGGTTTCCTTCACCGCTCACCTCCTTGGCCTCCCTGGCCGGAAGGCGTACCCGTTTCCAGGTCCTTGGCCAACATGTACAGGGTCAGGGTCAAGCTCGTGCTCAGGGTGGGGTTTGGGTCCTGGCCCTGGACGCTCAGGTTGATCCCGGAAAGGGAGCTAAAGCGGGAAAGGCCCTCTAGGCGCTTTAGGTAAGCGTAGGTTTCGGGAAAGGGTGCCTCCAGGGATAGGGCCAGGTTCACCGCCCGCACCTCGGGTACGGGAGCCGAGGTGGGGGAGCGGGTGAAGGAGCGCACCGTTACTCCGCTCCGGAGGGCTTCGCCCAGGATCTCGTTCAGCACCTGGGCGAGCCGTTCCTCCCGGGGAAGCGCCCTTAGGAAGGCCTGGCGCTCGGCCTGGAGGGCGGCGATGGCCGCCCGAAGCTCGGGGAGGGCCCTTTGGGCCTGGCGGCCCCGGTCCCGCTCGGGGATGAGGGTCTGGATCTCCTGGCGCACGGTTTCCGTTTCCTGCCGTAGGGGGACGATGAGGAGGAAGTACCAAAGAAGGGCCACCACCACCGTGAGGGCGATGGCGATGAGGGCCCATTCCCGTTGTCCCAACCTAGCGAGCACCTTGCTCACCCCCCACCACGCCTACCCGGGCGCTGAAGGTGTAGAGCCCCCGGTTCTGGTCCAAGGAGGCCCCCTGGAACTCTATGCCAAAGCGGGGCGAGGCTTCAAAGGCTTGGATGAAGCGTACCAAGGCGCTTTGGTTCAGGGCTTCCCCTTGGAGGGTGAACTCCACCCGCACCTTCTTGCCGTCAAAGGCCCCGTTTTGCGCCTGCTGGGCTGCCTCTTCCTCCGTGAGGGCCCGGGTGCCCACGGAGCGGAGCGCCACGGGGAAGCGCCCCCCTTCCCGGGGGATCTGGTTGATGAAGGTGGCCAGGTACTCGGACCAGGGGACGAAGTTCTTGCGCAGGCCCTCGCGGATGGCGAGGAGGGCCTCGAGGGCCTTCCTCTCCTGTTGCAAGCGGTTTTGCTCCTGGATGAAGGGCCTTAAGGCCTCCACCTCGGCCCTGAGGGCGTCCCGCTCCTCCTTGGCCAGGGAAAGCTCGGTGTAGGCGGTGTAGTGGAGGAAGCCCAGGACCAGGAGGACCACCAGGGCGAAAAGGGCGGCCACCAGCCGCCACCAGCCGGGCTCCACCCGGCGGCGCAGGTTCTTGGGCAGGAGGTTTAGCCTAATCAAGGGGACTCACCCCCCTCAAGGCCAGGCCCACGGGCACCATGAGCTCGGGCCCCGCCTCCCGGAGCTTCTCCAGGTCAAAGCGCTTGGGGTCCACCTGGACCCCGTTCCAGGGGTCGGGCACCAGGAAGTTGACCCCCAGGGTGTCGGTGAGCAAGGTGGCGAGCCCCCTAAGGCGGCTTCCGCCCCCGTAGAGGTAGCCCACCTCGGGCTGGATATCCCCGAGCTGTACCCGGAAGAACTCCAAACTGCGGCGGATTTCCTGGGTCAGGTCCACCAGAACGGGCCGGATGGCATCGTAGATGCGGGCGGGGCTATACCGCTCCCTTTCCGCATCAAAGTCCAAGAGGAGCTCCTCGTCCTCGGTGGGGATGGTGGCGAGGCCATAGGTGCGCTTGACGTCCTCCGCCGTGAGGAAGTCTAGCCCGAAGCTCTTGGCGATGGCCTCGGTGAAGTCCTTGCCCGAAAGGGTGAGGAGGCGCACCGCCAAGGGGCGGTCCCCCCGGGCGAGGACGAGGCTCGTGCTTTCCGCCCCGATTTCCACCGCCACCACGGTGCGGTCGGGCTCCCGGTTCAGCTCTTCCTCCAAAGGGTAAAGCCCGGCGAAGGGTTTGACATCCAGGACCACGGGGGTGAGCCCCGCTTCCCGCAGGGCCTCTATGAGGCTGGCCACGGCTTCCTGGCGCGCCGCCGCCACCATGACCTCCATCTGTTCCCCTTCGGCCACCTCCGCCAAAGGATCTAGGGGAGCGAAGTCCAGGACGACCTCGTCAATGGGGAAGGGGATGTAGCGCTCCGCTTCCCAACGCACCGCTTCCTCCATCTCCTTGGGGGGCATCTTGGGCACCTGGAGGGTGCGCAGGATGACGGCGGGGTTGGGCACGGCGCTCACCACATACCGCTTCTTGGTCCGGGCTTCGGCGAGGAGTTCGCGGATTTCCTGGGCTAAGGCTCCAGGTTCCCGGACCACGCCGTCCACCACGGTGCCGGGAGGAATGGGGCGGGTGGCGTAGGCCCTAAGGGTTGGAGGGTGGCCGGAAAGCTCCACCAACTTGAGGCTCGAGGCCCCCACCTCGAGGCCTAAGGCTTCCACCCGAGGTTTAAATAGCTTGCTCAAACCCGAGAACACAGCGCCTCCTTATTAGGCTACAGGGACAACCCAAACCGGACTCATAGACGAACTTAAGTCTATACCACTTAGGGGGGTGCGGGGAAGAGGCCCTAAGGGTACGTGGTTCCAGTTTACCTTAGCTCTGCGCAAAAATACTATCCCCCCCGGTAGGCCGGGGAGGATGTGGGGATTTAGGGGTTCAGAGCGTCTTCAGCGTTTCCACCACAGCTCGGGTGAAGGCCTCCGTAGTGGCATCCCCCCCTAGGTCGGGGGTGCGGGGGCCTTTTTCCAGGACCAGGTCCACCGCCCTTTCCACCTTTTTAGCCGTTTCCTTCTCCCCGAGGTAATCCAGCATCATGGCGGCGGAGAGGATGGTGGCCGTGGGGTTGGCGATGCCCTTGCCGGCGATGTCGGGGGCGGAACCGTGGACGGGCTCAAACACCGCCGTGGTGTCCCCGATGTTGGCGGAAGGTGCAAGCCCCAGGCCGCCCACAAGCCCGGCCGTGAGGTCCGAGAGGATGTCCCCCAGGAGGTTGGTGGTGACGATGACGTCAAAGCGTTCGGGGCGCATGACGAGCTGCATGGCGCAGTTGTCCACGATGATGTCCTGGACGTTGACCAAGGGGTAGTCCTTGGCCACCTCCCGCACCGTGTCCAGGAAGAGGCCCTGGGTCACGGGGAGGACGTTGGCCTTGTGGGCGATGTGGAGGGTCTTGCGGGGGCGGCTTTCCGCAAGCTTCAAGGCCACGCGCCCGATGCGCTCACTGGCCTTTTTGGAGATCACGGCGTCGGCGATGGCCACGTCTAGGTAGCGCCGCTCCTGTTCCACGTAAAGGCCTTCCGTGTTCTCCCGCACGATGATGAGGTCCACCCCAGGGCGGCTTCCCGGGATGGGACGGCTCTTGGCGGGACGGACGTTGGCGTAAAGGTCCAGCCGCCGCCTCAGGTAGCGGATGGCCCCGAAGAAGCCCGGTACCTTGCGGGTGGGGCTGGTGGCGGCCCCGAAGAGGGTGGCGTGGCAAGAGAGGATCTTCTCTACGGTTTCCTCAGGGACGGAGGTCCCTCTTCGCTCAAAGGTTTCCCAGCCGGCTTCGGCCTCCACGAACTCCAACGGGAGCCCGGTGGCCTCTAGGACTTTCCTGGCGGCGGGCACCACCTCGTGCCCGATGCCGTCTCCTTCAATCAAGCAGATGCGGTACGCCATCTTGCCTCCCGGTTAGGGGTATCCCCCCTCCATATACACTACACTGCTTTCGGCAGAGGAGGGTGGGGCTTAGGCCCGCAGGGCCAAGAGAAGCCAAACAAGGGCCAGATACAGGAGAACCCGCAATGCTTGCTCCCGGCGGGTGAGGCGCGGGCGGCTAGACTTTAGGGCCCCTTCCACCACCACCCCCCCGATGCCCAACAGGATGAAGAGGTCCCCCGGGCTCACCACCTTGCGCAAAGGGGGTAGAGGAATCACGTCCCCCAGGAAGGGGAGGCGGGTGGTCTCGTCTAACAGGGCGTGCACGGCATCGCCCTTGGCCTGGACAACGGGCACGAAGTCCCCGAGGCCTACCCGTTCCAGGGCCTCGGCGCTCACGGGCATGTGCCCCCCGTTGGCGAAAATGACGGCGGTATTAAGAAGGAGCCCCACCAGGACCAGGTAAAGGCTTTTGAGATGGCGGTTTTGGTAGAGGCCGTAGCCCACCAAGAGGAGGACCACCAACTTGGCCAAAGGCCCCGCCCACTCCGGTTGGAAAAGACCCCGGTAGGTGCCGTAGGCGAGCCCTCCCTCCACCAAGGCGGCGAGGAGGAAGGCCCAAGGGGCCTTTAGGTCTATCCCTCCGAGGTCCTTGGGCCGGACTCCGAGGGCGAGGGCGAGTCCGAGGCCAAAGAGAGCTGCGGCGAGGTAGAGCGTAATAAGGATCCCTCCTTTGCTGCGAGGTAGGTTTCCCGGTCACGCCAGATGGGGTTTTGCTCCCAAAGTTGGGTGAAGAGGCGGACCAGGTCGGGGTCAAACTGGCGGCCGGAGTTCTCTTGAACCTCCTTTAGGGCTTCCTCGGGCGTGAGTGCCTTCCGGTAAGGGCGCCCGGCGGTCATGGCCTCGTAGGCGTCCGCCAGGCCCACGATGCGGGCCTCGTCTGGGATGTTGTGCCCGGCGAGGCCCTTGGGATAGCCCCGCCCATCCCAGCGCTCGTGATGGTGGAGGATAACCCGGTAGACCAGGTCGTCAAAAGCTACTTTCCGGGCTGGGGAGAGGAGTTCCACCCCCTTTTGCGGATGGCTTTGGATAAGGGCGTACTCCGCGTCCGTGAGGTTTCCGGGCTTCAAGAGCACTGCTTCCGGGATGGCGATTTTGCCAATGTCGTGAAGCCTCGCCGCCCGGTAGATGTCCTGGGCCTTGGCCTGGTCCTTGTAGAAGGCCAGGGCCAGGTCCCGGGAGATATCCGCCACGCGCTCGGAGTGGAAGCGGGTTTCCTGCTCTTTGGCCTCCAGGGCGTTCATCAGGACTTCCAGGGTGGTATCAAAGGCCTGTTCTAGCCTGACCTTCTCATCCCAGTAGAAGCGGCTGTAGTAGAGGGGGATGAGGAACATAAGGACAGTCCACCCCCCCCAGTTGCCGATAAGGGGCGTCTCGTAGGCCCGGGCCAGGAGGAGGGCGAGGGGGGAGAGGAGGATGTAGCTGAGGGCAAGCCAGTTAAAGTTTTTTCGCCAGACTTCTGTAAAAGGGGTACCACTATCTAGGTGGATTATGTACGTTACCGATCCGATATTCGCGACAAAAAAAGCCAGGGAAGCCAGAACAATGCCAAAAGCTGCGCTCAGATTCCAGCTCCCTAGCCAGAGGGGGTTTTCCTGAAAAAAGGTCCACACCAGGGCAGCGAAAGCCGTGGCAAGCCCATCTTGCGAGCGGTTGAAAAGTTCTTTGTACCAGACGCTTCCCCCCCATTGCGCCAAAAAAGCGACCAAAGGAGCCACCCAGGGTGGGGTAAGGATAAGTAGCGCGAGCGCGAAGAGAAAGAGTTGGCTCATGCCCGCACTCAGAGGTAAACGAACTTCTACCCTGACACTCCAAAAAACCAATCCGGCCCAGAAAATTAGGTCCCAAATGTTTAACTGGAGGGGCTTGTCTTTGTATTGCCAAAAGAGGTAAGCTTCTAAGGCCGCAAAGGCTGCGAAGCAACCGAGAACAAAGAGAAGGATGCGCAAGGGTGGTACATCTACGCCTTTGCTTTGCAATAACCTCTTTAAGCTTGGGAGTGCCACGCTATGAGGATAGCATGCTCTGAGGAAAAAGGAAAACTGGCCAGAAACCTGGCCAGTTCTTTTACCTCCAGTGAGCGCTAGCCCCAGCTGCAAGCCCGAGAGCGATCAGAGAGCCGATGAGCGTCAGAGCCTTAGCGATGAGCTTCTTCATCTTCATCCCTCCTTTTCCTCAGCTTCCGGGGGGTCGGCCCCGTTTGCTTGTCTTTCACTTTAGGGGGGGTCTGTCAATACTGTCAAGAGGGGAAGAATAGATATCTACACGATAAAAACTGCCATTACCGCCACATAAACTTGGAACGACGAAGATTTACACTACCCAGCCTAGCACAAGGCCTGCCAGCTGGGTAGAGGTCCTGGTTTGGGGGGGAACCTTCCGGGTTGGGGGAATACGAGGAACAACAAAGAGGCCCGTGGGGCTAACTACCCCACGTGGCCCCAATGGCCCGCTTTAAATGCAACCCCAGAATACACCGGCAATACCCAAAAAATGCGAATCCGCCGAAAATTTACTGCCCCAAATGCACACCCGGAATTAGGGAATTTTGCCGCAGGTTCCCACCCCCTTCAGGTTTAGTTTAGCAAGAAGGGGGACCGGGGCAAGGGCAAAAAAGAACCGCCCCATTGGGGGCGGTGGTTGGTGCCGAGGGGCGGAATCGAACCGCCGACACTGCGATTTTCAGTCGCATGCTCTACCAACTGAGCTACCTCGGCCTGGCGGCCCCGACGGGACTCGAACCCGCGATCTCCCACGTGACAGGCGGGTGTGTTAACCAACTACACCACGGGGCCTAGAGGTTTTGCCGGGTCGGGGGCGTCCGACCGGGCACTTAGGATGATAGCCGGGGGAAAGGGAAGTGTCAAGGTTAACCTGGACCGAGGTCTTCGCCTTTCACCGCACCCGGAGGGGGATTGGCCGGCAGAGCTTGTTGGTGGACCGGGGGGAGTCGGGGTACCGGAACGTCTTCCTTCCGGATGGCCGCATCCTCTACATGGGGGAAGGGAAACGGGGAAACCAGGAGCCCTTGGGGGGCAACTTGAGGCTTCTCCTGGCCCACCAGGAGGGGACCCCTTTTCGGGTTTTCCTCCGGGAAGGGCCCGGGGTTTGGCGGGTGCTCGGGTGCTACCGGGTGGAGGGGTGGCGCTACGCTCTTCTGGAAGAGGAGGGGCGGTACGTGTACTGGTTTACCCTTGCGCCTTGTAGATGCGAAGGAGGCCCTTGAGGGTTAGGTCCTCGTCCACCACGTCAAAGGAGGGGCAGAGGTCCTTGAGGGTGCCGGCGAAGCCTCCGGTGGCGATGACCAAGGCCTCCCCTGCCTCCTCCTTGAAGCGGCGCACCATGCCCTCCACCAAGGCGGCGTAGCCCAGGACGAGCCCCGAGCGCAAGGCGTCCAAGGTGTTCTTGCCCACCACGCCCTTAGGGGGCACCAGGTCTATGCGGGGCAGTTTGGCGGTGCGGGCGGCGAGGGCGTCGGCGGCGGTCTGGGGGCCGATGGTGATGGCCCCGCCCAGGTAGCGGTTGGGGGCTTCTACCAAGTCAAAGGTGGTGGCGGTGCCGAAGTCCACCACGATGTAGCGGCCCGTGGGGCTTGGGTAGCCCAGGGCCCCCACGGCGTTCACCAGGCGGTCCGCCCCCGCCTCCTTTGGGTTGTCTATGAGGACCTGAAGGCCCGTGCTTTCGGCGTCCACCACCTGGGCCCGGATGCCGAAGAGCTTTTCTATAGCCTCCTTCATCTCCCGCTCCACCGGAGGGACCACGCTGGAGAGGAGGGCCGCTTTGGGGGAAGGGAGGCCGTCCAGGGAAAAGAGGTTTTTGAGGAGGACGCGGTACTCGCTTTCCATCCGCATCCGGTCGGTGTGGATGCGGAAGTGGGCGATGAGCTCGTCCCCGGCGAAAACCCCGAGGGCGGTGGAGGTGTTGCCGATGTCCACGGCGAGGAGCATTTAGCCTTCCTCTCCCTCTTCCCAGGGTTCCAGGACCACGCGGGTGGTGATCTCGGCGTTGAGGCTTGCGGAGACGGAGCAGTACTTGGTGTGGGAGAGGTGGACCGCGCGTTCCAGGGCCTCGAGGGTCACCCCCGGCCCCGAGGCG
Organism: Thermus hydrothermalis; assembly: GCF_022760925.1. NCBI lineage: Bacteria > Thermotogati > Deinococcota > Deinococci > Thermales > Thermaceae > Thermus > Thermus hydrothermalis. The sequence goes on from NZ_JAKTNT010000008.1 coordinate 7,874, forward strand.
ATGTGGGTCACGGTGATGTGGGTATAGCGCCGGGGATGGGTTTCCGCCCGCACCCCCTCCACCTCCACCCGGTAGCGGGCGAGGGGTTGCTTCTTCTTGCGCATGATGTCCACCACGTCGTAGGCGGTGCAGGCCCCTAAGGCCATGAGGAGGAGTTCCATGGGGCGGGGCCCGGTGGCGGGCTGGTCCCCGTCAATCATCACCTTGTCCCCTTGCTCGTTCACCCCAAGGAACCGATGCCCCACGATGTTATGGACCACCACCTTCTTCGTCATGAGCTGGATTTTACCAAGCCCTCGGCTTTGCCGCTAGAATGGGCGTGAATGCGGGTTCTCCTTCTGGTTTTCGCCCTGGTATGGAGCCTGGCCCAAGCCTTTCCCCGCATTGGGGTGCACGAGGGCTTTACCCGGCTGGTGTTTGACCTGCCGGGGAAGGAGGTGGCCTATACCCTGTCCCAGGAAGGGGGCCTTTTGGTCCTTCTCTTTAAGGGGGTGGACGCCGAGGCCAAGGACCAGGTGGTGAACTCCAAGGAGGTGGCCTCGGTGCAAACCGTCCCCGAAAAGGGGCAGGTGCGGGTCCTGGTGCGGCTGAAGGCCCCCGTGGAGGCGGCGACCCATCGCTACAGCGACCCCGAGCGCCTGGTGGTGGACCTGAGCCTTAAATCGTCCCCTCCTCCCCCCACTAAGCCCACAGACCCGCCCACCGCCAAAGCGCCCAAGCCTCCCCGGCCCGTGGTCCTCCTGGACCCTGGCCACGGGGGGGTGGACCCGGGGATGGTGGGGTACGTGGTGGAGAAGGAGGCGGTGCTGGACGTGGCCCTCAGGCTCAAGCGCTTTTTGGAGCGGGAAGGGATAGAGGTGCGCCTTACCCGGGACCGGGACATGCACCTCTCCCCGGACAAGCGGGAGGACCTTTCCCGGCGGGCGGCCATGGCGGATAGCTCCCAGGTCAATCTCTTCATATCCATCCACGTGAACGCCACCCCTACCCGCACCGCCCAGGGGGTGGAGGTCTTCTACTTCGGCCGGGCCCAGGACCCCCGGGTCTTGAGCCAGGTGATCCGGGAAAACGGCGGGGGGGACATCGGCCAAAGGCTTACCCGGGAGGCCCAAAGCGTCGCCGAGCGGATTCTCACGGACATCGTGGCCCAGGCTAACCAGCGCTACAGCCAGCGCTTGGCGGAAACCCTGGGGCGCAAGCTTTCCCAGGCCACGGGAAGCCCTTACCGGGGGAGTTTTCCTGGCGACCTTTTTGTCCTCCGCTACGCCAAGGTGCCGGCGGTCTTGGTGGAGATCGGTTTCGGCGACCATCCGGTGGAGGGGCGGAGGCTTGCCGACCCCGCGTACCGGGACAAGGTGGCCCAGGGGCTTTTGACAGGCATCCTCACCTTTTTGGCCAACGGGGCCTTTGCCCGCTAGAAGGGGAAGACCTCTAGGGCTTCTTTGGCTGTGGGGAAGCGCTTGGCGGGCTGCTTGGCCAGGAGGCGCCCTAAGAACGCCTCCTGCTCGGGTTCCAGGCCGGGGATGGGGGGGATCGCCCCCTTTAGGTGTCCCCAGAGCACCTCCTCCGGGGCCCCCACGAAGGGGTGTTCCCCGGCCAAAATCCAGTACAGGATGACCCCGGCAGCGTAGACGTCCGCCTCGGGGCCAGGGCTTTGCCCCAGGACCTGCTCGGGGGCCAGGTAGGGAAGGGTGCCCACCCGCAAGGGCTTTTTGAAGGCCTCCAGGGCGGGCCCCGAGAGGTCAAAGTCCACCAGCCTGGCCTCGTCCGTGCCCGCCACGATGATGTTTTCCGGCTTTACGTCCCGGTGGACCAGGCCTCTTTCGTGCATATGGGCGAGGGCGGAAAGGAGCTGGCGGAAGACCAAGAGGGCCCTCTTGCGTTCGGGGCGTCGGAGCATCCAGCGGCCCATTTCCTCCCCGGGGGCGTAGGCCAGGAGGAGGGCGGGGCCCTCCTCCAGGTCCAGGGCCTCGAGGACCGGGTTGATGTTGGGATGGGAAAGCCTCTGCCCCACCCATAGCTCCCGGTCCCTGCGGGCCTCTGCCCCCTTGGGAAAGACCTTGAGGGCGTAGGGGGTGCCGAAGCGGTCAAAGGCCAGGAAAACGCTTGCCAAGGCTCCCTGGCCCAGGAGCCGTATAACCCGGTACTTTTCCAGGAGCACCTTCCCGGTAAGGCTCACCCCCCTCACTATACCTGCCCCTCACCCCTTTCACCTGGGAGCCGGTAGGATTTTCCCGTGCGCGGGCTTGCCCTTTCGGGCGGCGGGGCCAGGGGCCTCGCCCATATCGGGGCCTTGGAGGTCTTTTTGGAGGCGGGGCTAGACTTCCAGGTGGTGGCGGGGACCAGCATGGGGGCCATCGTGGGGGCCTTGTTCGCTGCGGGGCTTTCCCCGGGGGAGATCCTGGCCATTGCCCAAAAAACCCCTTGGCTTGGTCTCCTGGGCCTTTCCCCCAGGGAAGGGATCTTCTCCCGGAAGAAGCTCAAGGACTTCTTGGCGGAGCACCTTCCCCCCACCTTCGCCGAGCTGAAGCGCCCCTTGGCGGTGACGGCGGTGGACGTGCGCTCGGGGAGGCTTTTATTCCTCACCCAAGGGGACCTGCCGAGCGCCGTCCTGGCCTCTGCTGCCTACCCGGGGCTTCTCGCCCCGGTGGAGCGGGAAGGGCGGCTCCTCTTTGACGGGGGAGTCTTGGACAACCTGCCCGTGGACGCCGCCCGCCTCCTGGGGGCCACGGAGGTGTACGCCGTGGACGTGACCCCGGAGCGCTCCCTAGAGGAAAGCCCCAGGGGGCTTTTGGCCCTGGCCCGGCGGGCGGTGGACCTGATGCAGCTCCACCTCACCTCCGTGCGCCTTAGCCTTTACGCCCCCGAGGTCTACGTGCGGCCCGCCCTTCCCGGGGTGGGTATAGAGGACTTCCGCCGCCTCGAGGAGATCGTAAAGGCGGGGCGCGAGGCGGCAAGGCGCGCCCTTGCGGGTAGAGTAGGAGGGGTATGAAGGCCTTCTGGGAATACCTTTTCAAGGAGTGGTTCCGCCAGGTGGGGGAGGCCCTTCTGGTGGCCTTCCTGGTCACCACCTTCGTCTTCACCACCGTGGGGGTGGTGGGCCAGAGCATGTTCCCCACCTTGAAAAACGGCGAAAGGGTCCTGGTGCCCAAGTGGGAAACCTGGCTGGTGCGCTTCGGCCTGAGGGAGTGGCGCCGGGGGGAGATCGCCATCCTCAAGCCCCCGGAGGGCACCCCCTACGCCACCGCCCGCTTCCCCGTGCTGGGCTTTTCCTTCCGGGCCTTCTTCATCAAGCGCATCGTGGCCGTGCCGGGGGACGAGGTCTACGTGGAGCGGGGCGTGGTCTACGTGAACGGCACCCCCCTGGACGAGCGCCACATCACGGACCACCTCTCCCCCTGGCCCGACTCCTTCCCCGGGGTCTGCTACAAGGACGGGCGCATGACCCGGATCATCACGCAGCAGGGGGACTTTTCCGTGGACCTCCTCCCCGCCTACCTGAGGCCCCTGAAGGAGATGCTCCTTCCCCCTTCCGAGGAAGTCCTGGCCCGTAGCCGCCTCGCCGAGGCCTGCGAGGTGGGCCGGATCAAGCTCAAGAAGGGGTACTACTTCGTCATGGGGGATAACCGCACCTTAGGGGGAAGCGAGGACTCCCGCACCTTTGGCCCCGTGCCCGTGGAGGCCATCGCCGGGCGGGCGAGCTTCGTGTGGTGGCCCCTCTTCGTCCGGGACGAAGGGGGTTTACGCCTGAACCTCAGGCCCCTTTCCCCTCCGGCGGCCTACGGGCTTAGGTGAGGACGGCCACGATAAGCCTCCCGGGCCCGTGGACCCCCTTCACCATCACCTGGCCGATGTCCGCGCTCTTGGAAGGGCCGGAGTGGAGGCCGAGGGCGATGGGGAGCTCCTTTAGGTCCTGGAAGGCCTGGAGGAGGGTGGGGTAGACCCTTTCCCTTTCCACCAGGACCAGGTGGGTGGGGGGGAGGAGCTGGGCCCGGCGCCCGTCGGCGCTGGAAAGGGCCAGGGTGCCCGTTTCCGCCACGGCGAAAAGCGCCCAGGAAACCCCCAGAGGGGCCTCCTCGGGGGGGAGGGGGTTGAGGCCTTCGCGGAAGGGGGTAGGGACCCCCTGGCCGAAGGCCACCCCGGGAAGCCCCTGGGCCAGTTCCCTCAGGAGGGCCTGGGCCCCTTCAGGGGAAAGGAGGTGGGGTTCGGCCCCGTTTTCCGCCAGGCGCGCCAGGAGGAGGGGTATGGGGTCCTCGGGGAAGGGCGGGTGGGGGTGTTCGGGAAGAAGGGCCTTGGGGCGATCCTTGAGGGCCCGCTGGATGCGGCTTAGGATGCGGCTTCTAGCGTCCATGGCCTTCCTCCATCTCCCGCCAGAGCTGGTGGAAGGGCTTGGGGCTGGGCTTTAGGGGGCCTCTTCCCTCCGTCCAGGCCCTGAGGAGGGGGAGGAGGTCCTGGGGGAGGGGCAGGCCCCTGAGGGCCTTGGAGAAGAGGCGGTAGAGGGCGGGGCTTTCCATGACCCTGCGGTAGGCGGCGAGCATGGCCCGTTCCCAGGCGGGGCTTAGGCCCTCTGCCACCGCCCGGTGGCGCCAGGTGAGGAGGAGCTTGGGGATGGGGATTTTCACCGGGCAGGCCTCGAGGCAGGCCCCGCAGAGGGTGGAGGCGTAGGGGAGGGGGTACGCCTCCTCCAGGGAGAGGAGCCCGGGGTCCAGGACCGCCCCGATGGGGCCGGAGTAGACGTAGCCGTAGGGGTGGCCCCCGGTTTGGCGGTAGACGGGGCAGGCGTTGAGGCAGGCCCCGCAGCGGAGGCACCTTAGGGTCTCCCAGGCCTCGGGGTCGGCGAGGAGGGCGGTGCGGCCGTGGTCCACCAGGACCACGTGCACCTCCTCGGGGCCCTCCTCCCCCTTTCGGGCGGGGCCTTGGATGAGGGAGACGAAGGTGGAAAGGCGCTGCCCCGTGGCCGCCCGGGCGGTGAGGGGGAGGAAGAGGGCCAGGTCCTGGAAGCGGGGGAGGAGCTTCTCAATCCCCACGAAGGCCACGTGGACCTTGGGCAAGGAGGTGGAGAGGCGGATGTTCCCCTCGTTCTCCATGAGGGCCAGGGTGCCCGTTTCCGCCACCAGGAAGTTGGCCCCGCTAATCCCCAGTTCGGCGGTGAGGAAGGCCTCCCGGAGCACCTTGCGGGCCACCTGGGCCAGGGCCTCGGGGGAGGCGTCCAGGGGGGTGCCGAAGCGCTCGTGGAAAAGCGTTTGGATCTCCTTAAGGGAGAGGTGGATGGCCGGGCCCACGATGTGGCTTGGGGGTTCCCCCAGGAGCTGGATCAGGTACTCCCCCAGGTCGGTCTCGTAGACCTCCACCCCCAAGGAGGCCAGGAGGGGGTTTACCCCGAGCTCCTCCGTGAGCATGCTCTTGGCCTTCACCGCCCGCTTCACCCCGCGCCGCTCTACGATCTCCCTTAGGAGGCGGTGGGCGTCCTTCGGCTCCTCGGCGTAGTGGACCTGGACCCCGTTTTCCTTTAGCCGCTTTTCCGCCAGCTCCAGGTACTGGTCCAGGTGGCTCAGCGCGTGGTCCTTGATGGCCTTGGCCCGCTCCCGCCACTCGGCGATGGGCACCTCGGCGTAGGCCTTGAGGCGGTTCCTATCAAAGTGCAGGGTGGCCCCTGTTACCGCCTCCCGCACCCCAGGTTTTTCCCGGAGGAGCCTCGCCGCCTCCTTGGGGTAAAGCTTGGCCTTAGCCCGCATACGCCTCCCAAAGCAAGGTGGCGAGGGGCGCCACCTTTAGGCCCACCCCCTTCTTGGCCAGGCGCCCCGCCAGGTGCAGGAGGCAGCCCGCGTCCGTGGAGGTGAGGACCTCCGCCTGGGGCAAGGTGGCGACCTTGCGGTCCGCCATGGCCAAGGAGACCTCGGGGAGCTTCACCGAGAAAAGCCCCCCAAAGCCGCAGCACTCCTCCGCCGCCTCCCAGGGCACGAGCTCCGCCCCGGCTCCCTTTAGGAGAAGGAGGGGCTCCTCCCGCACCCCAAGCTCCCTCAGGGCGTGGCAGCCGTGGTGGTAGGCGATCCGCTTTCCCTTAAGCCCTTCCCCCAGCTTTTCCACCCCCAGGACCCCCACCAGGAAGGCGGAAAGCTCATAGGTCCTCTCGGCGAGGTCCAGGGCCTTTTGGCTTCCGGGAAGGAGCTCGGGGTAGTGGTTTTTCACCATGCTGGCGCAGCTTCCCGAGGGCAGGACCACGTAGTCCGCTTCCCGGAAGACCTCGAGGGTCCTTCGGGCCAAGGGCCTCGCCTCCTCCCAGTAGCCGGCGTTGAAGGCGGGCTGGCCGCAACAGGTCTGGCCCTCGGGGAAGTCCACCTCCACCCCCAAGGCCCTTAGAAGCCGTACCGCCGCCACCCCGGCCTCGGCGAAGAACTGGTCCGCCAGGCAGGTGATGAAGAGGGCTACCCGCATTTGCGCCCCAGTATACCTCCGCTCACGCGCCCTTCTGCCTCTGCCAAGCCGCCTTAAGAAGGGCGTCTCCCAGGGCCACCAGGGGGAAGGCTAGGACCGAGAGGCCAAGCCAAGGACCCGGGTAGGCGTGGTGGAAGGCCTGGGCCAAGGGGGAGGTGTAGGCGAGGAAGAGGAGAGCAAGGCTCGCCAAAAGGGCCCAGGCCATAAAAGGGTTGGTTTTGAGGGACAGGCGCCAAAGGGGATGAACGTCGCTCCGGCTCGCTAGGGCGTTGGCCGCTTGGCCGAAGACCACGGCGGCGAAGGCGCTTCCCGAGGCCGCCGCCGCATGGTTCCCCAGGAAGAGGACGAGGAGGAAGGTGGCCATGGTCCAAAGGGCCTCGAGGGGGCCGAGGACCCCCAGGGCCCTCAGGAGCACCTCCCGGGTCACTAGGCCGCTTTTGGGCGGGGGGGTTCGCATCACCGCCGCCTCGGGGGGTTCGGTGCCCAGGGCCAAGGAAGGGAGGGCGTCGGTGCCCAGGTCCAAGGCGAGGACGTGGAGCACGTTCAACGCCAAGGGGATCCGCCCCCCGGTGAAGGCCCAGGCCAAGAAGGGGAAGAGCTCGGCCACGTTGTCCGTGAGGTGGTAGGCGAGGAGGCGGCGCAGGTTGGTGTAGGTGGCCCGGCCTTGGCGGATGGCCTCGAGGATGGTGGCGAAGTGGTCGTCCAAAAGGATGATGTCCGCCGCTTCCCGGGCCACGTCCGTGCCCCTTAGACCCATGGCCACCCCCACGTGGGCCGTCCGCAGGGCGGGGGCGTCGTTCACCCCATCCCCGGTCATGGCCACCACGTGCCCCCGCGCCTGGAGCGCCTGGGTGATGCGGAGCTTGTCCTCTGGGGTGGAGCGGGCGATGACCACCTCGTCCCGGTCCACCAGGGCCCCTAAGAGGGCAAGGTCTTGGGGAAGTTCGGAGCCCAGGAGCAGCGTGGGGTTTTCCCGAACCAGCCCCACTTTTCGGGCCACGGCCAGCGCCGTGGCCGGGTGGTCCCCGGTGACCATGAGGACCCGGATCCCCGCTTCCTGGGCCAGGCGCACCGCCTCCGCCGCTTCGGGGCGGATGGGGTCTTCCAGGGCCAAAAGGGCGAGGAAGCGAAGCTCCCTTTCCGCCTCCTCGGCGGTGGCGGGGGGCGGGCCAGAAAGCTCCCGGTAGGCCAAGGCCACCACCCGATACCCTTCCTCTGCCCAGGCCTCCGCCTGGGCCAGGAGGGTTTCCCCCTGGGGCACCAAGGGGGCGATGGCTTCGGGGGCGCCTTGGACCACCAAAACGTTCCCGGCCACGAAGCCGGAGCGGCGCCGCCTAGGGTCAAAGGGGTAGCGGTGGACCACCGGGCCCAGGGGCTTCCCGCCCAAGGTCGCCCCCAGGCGCCTTAGGGCCTCCTCCAGGGGGTCTAACCCGGAGAGCTCCTCGGTGGCCAGGATGTCCGCCAGCACCTTGAGGTGGAAGGGGAGGGGGCCTTGGACCGCTTCGGGCCGCACCACGCCTTGGGGAGTGAGGAGGAGGCGGGCCTCGAGGCGGTTTTCGGTAAGGGTCCCCGTTTTGTCGGTGCAAATCACCGTGGTAAGCCCGAGGTTTTCCACCGCCTCCAGGCTCCGCACCAAGGCCTTCCGCGCCGCCATCCGCTGGGCGGCCACGGCCAGGGAAAGGGTGAGGGTGGGCACCAACCCCTCGGGTACCAAGGCCACCGTGACGCCAAGGGTGAAGACAAAAGCCTTGTAAAGGTCCAGCCCGGCCACCAAGAAGAGGACGAAGAAGGCCGCGCCAGCGCCCAAGGCCACCCAGGCGATGGTCTGCACCAGGCGCCGAAGCTCCTTTTCCAAAGGCGTGGCCTCCCGGGGAGGCGTCTGGCTGAGGCGGGCGATCTCCGCCAGGCGCGTGCGCCTTCCCGTTGCCACCACCTCCCCAAGTCCCTCCCCTCGGACCACCAGGGTGCCGGCCAAGACCAGGTCCCCGGGTCCAGGCGTTTCCGGCAGGCTTTCCCCGGTGAAGGCGGAGGCGTCCACCGCCAAGTCTTCGCTTTCCAAAAGGCGGATGTCCGCCGGGACGCGGTTGCCCAGGGTGAGCTTCACCACATCCCCGGGCACCAGCTCCCGGGCATCCAGGAGGCGGAAGCGCCCATCCCGCAGGACCATAACCCGCTGGGGCACGAGCTTGAGGAGCTCTTCTGCGGTGCGCTCGGCCCGGTACTCTTGCCAAAAGGAAAAAAGCCCGTTCACCCCGATGACCGCCAGGATGGCCACCGCCAGCTCGGGGGTGCCTGCCAGGTAGGCGAGCCCTGCGGCGGCCCAAAGAAGGAGGGCCAGGAGGTGGACGAACTGGCGCAGCAAAAGGACCCAGGGGCTAACTTTACGCCCCCGGGGGATCTCGTTGGGGCCGTAAACTTTTAGGCGTTCTTGGGCCGCGGCTTCGCTGAGTCCTAAAACGGCCATGGCTAAACCCAGGCGGCCATCTCTTTGCGGATCTTGAGGAGGGCTTCCACCAGGCGGTCCACGTCCTCCTTCGTGTTGTAGAGGTAAAAGCTCGCCCGGGCGGTGGCGGGCACGCCCAGCTTGCGGTGGAGGGGTTGGGCGCAGTGGTGGCCCGCCCGCACGGCGATCCCCTCCTGGTCCAGGAAGGTGGCCAGGTCGTGGGCGTGGAGCCGGCCCAGGGTGAAGGGGATGACCCCGCCCCGGTCCTCCCCTTTGGGGCCGTAGACCTTGAGGTCCGGCACCTCCTCCAGGCGCTCCAGGGCGTAGGCCAAAAGGGCCCGGTCGTGGGCGAAGACCTTGTCCATGCCCACCTCCATGAGGTACTGGGCGGCCTCCCCCAGGGCGACGGCCTCGGCGATGGGCGGGGTGCCCGCCTCAAAGCGCTGGGGCGGGGGGGCGTAGGTGGAGCGGTCCACGTGCACCTCGAGGATCATCTCCCCTCCTCCCAGGAAGGGCCCCATGCCTTCCAGGACCTCATACCGCCCCCAAAGCACCCCGGCCCCCGTGGGCCCCAACATCTTGTGGCCGGAAAGGGCGAAGAAGTCTGCCCCCAAGGCCTTCACGTCCACGGGCAGGTGGGGGGCGCTTTGCGCCCCATCCACCACCATCAAAGCCCCCACCTCCTTGGCCCTCCTGGCGATCTCCGCCACGGGGTTAATGGTGCCCAGGACGTTGGACATGTGCACCACCGAGACCACCTTGACCCTCTCCGTAAGCAGGCGGTCCAGGGCGGAAAGGTCCAGCCGGCCCTCCTCGGTGAGGGGGATGGCCTTGATCCGGGCTCCCTTGAGCCCCGCCACCAGGTGCCAGGGCACAAGCCCTGCGTGGTGCTCCATTTCCGTGACCAGGATCTCGTCGCCCTCCTTAAGGTTCCTTAAGCCCCAAGCGTAGGCCACCAGGTTCAGGGCCTCGGTGGTGTTGCGCACGAAGATGATCTCCCTTTCCTCGGCGTTGAGGAAGCGGGCCATGCGGCGCCTTGCCTCCTCGTAGGCCTCGGTGGCGGCCACGGAAAGCCGGTAGGCTCCCCGGTGCACGTTGGCATTAAGCTCCTTGTAGTAGCGGTCCAGGGCCTCCAGGACCCGCTTGGGCTTCTGGCTGGTGGCGGCGGAGTCCAGGTAGACCAGATCCGGCCGCCCCGCAATCAAGGGGAAGGCTTCCCTTAGGCTGGTGAAGTCCATGCCTCCAGTTTAGCCCTAGGTATCCAGGCGCGCCCGCCTTAAGAGGAGGGCGTTGAGGGCTACCACCACCGTGGAAAGGCTCATGAAGAGGGCCCCGAGGGCCGGGGGAAGCAGGAGGCCAAAGGGGTAGGCTACGCCGGCGGCCAGGGGCAGGGCCACGATGTTGTACCCCGTGGCCCAGAAGAGGTTTTGGAGCATCTTCCTCCGGGTGGCCCGGGCCAGGTGGAGGAGGCGGACCACGTCCAGGGGATCGCTCTTGACCAGCACCACATCGGCGGATTCAATGGCCACATTGGTCCCCGCTCCGATGGCCACCCCAAGATCCGCCTCCAAGAGGGCAGGGGCGTCGTTGATCCCGTCCCCTACAAAGGCGGTGGGGCCTTGGGATTTTAGTTCCCGCACGATACGGGCCTTGTCCTGGGGTAGCACCCGGGCGCGGTAGCGCTCTATCCCCAGCTCCCGGGCCACGGTTCGGGCCACGGCCTCCGCGTCCCCGGTGAGCATCACCGGGGTGATCCCCATGCGCTTCAGGGCGTCTATCGCCTGCTTGGCCGTGGGGCGGAGGCGGTCGCGGAGGGCCAGGTAGGCGAGGACCCGACTTTCGTCCATCAGGGCCACCACGCTCTCCCCCCGGGCCTCGGCCTCCTCCAGGCCCTGCCGCAGGGAAGGGGGCACTTCCAGGCCCAGCTCCCCCGCCCACTCTGGGCGGCCCACCCGGTAGAGGCGGCGTTCCACCCGGCCCTCCACCCCTTTCCCGGGGATGGCCCGGAAGTCCTGGACCGAGGGGAGGGGAAGCCCCCGCTCCTTGGCGGCCTCCAGGATGGCCTGGGCCAGGGGGTGCTCGGAGAGGGCCTCGAGGGCCGCGGCCAAGGTTAGGGCCTCCTGCTCCCCAAGGCCATCCGCATACACCGCCCGCACCTCAAACTGCCCTTCGGTGAGGGTGCCGGTCTTGTCCAGGGCCACGTACCGGAGGCCCGTGGCCCGCTCAAAGGCCTCCCGGTTTCGGATGAGGATTCCCCTTTGGGCGGCCATGGCTGTGGCGTTGACCACCACCAAGGGTATGGCCAGGCCCAGAGCGTGGGGACAGGCGATAATCACCACGGTCACCGCCCGCTCCAGGGCGAAGGACAAGGATGCGTCGGCTAGAAGCCATAGGAGGAAGGTTGCGCTTCCACCCAGCACCGCCACGTAGAAAAGCCACCCCGCGACTCGTTCACCAAGGTCCTGAAACCGGCTCCGGGAAACCTGGGCTTCCTCCACCAGGCGCATGATCTGCCCCAGGGTGGTGGAGGTTCCGGTGCGGGTTACCCGCACCACGATGGCTCCTTCCCCGTTTAACGCCCCAGCCAGCACCTCGTCCCCCACCCCTTTGGCCACGGGCCGGGACTCCCCGGTGAGGAAGGCCTCGTTCATGCTGGTGGCTCCTTCCACCACCACGCCATCCGCGGGCACCTGCTCCCCCGGGCGGATGAGGATGAGGTCGCCTTCCTTTAGGGCCTCGGTGGGCACGTCCTCAATCCGGCCATCCCGGACCCGGTGGGCCGTCTGGGGCATCAGCTTGGCCAAGGCCCTTAGGGCCTCCCCTGCCCCCAGGATGGCCTTCATTTCCAGAAAGTGGCCCAGGAGCATCACGTCCACCAAGGTGGCCAGTTCCCACCAGAAGGGTTTCCCCTTTAGGCCCAGCTCCACAGCCAGGCTGTAGGCAAAGGCCACGGTGATCCCCAAGGCCACCAGGGTCATCATCCCCGGCCGCCTTCCCCTTAGCTCCCGGCTGGCACCCTGGAGAAATACGCCCCCGCCATAGAAGTAGATAATGGTTCCGAGGAGGAGGGGCATCCAAGGGACCCCGTCCCAGGGGGGTAAGCGGAGGAAACCCCTCACCTCATCAGAGGCGTAAAGGATCGGCAGGGTGAGGAGAAGTGAGACCAGGAAGCGATTCCGGAACATCTCCGGGGTATGGCCGGCATGCCGGTCCAAAGCCTTAGTAGAGGCAGTGTGGGAAGGGTGGTGATGGTGGTGGTGATGGTGGTGGGGAGGCATTAGCTCACCTCCAGAATCCCCATCATGCCCCGGTCCTCGTGCTCCACGATGTGGCAGTGGAAGACGGTCTTCCCGGGCAGGTTCCTAAGGGGAACCAGAAGGCGCACCACCTCCTTGGCCTTTAGGTTCACCACGTCCTTAAGGGCGCGGTAAGGGAAGGCCTTGCCGTTCACGGAGAGGACCTGGAAGGGATGGGTGTGGAGGTGGAAGGGATGGTCCATGTCCCCTTGGTTTTCCAACTCCCAGACCTCGAGGTCGCCCACCCGCCCGCGGAAGTCCACCCGACGGTGGTCAAAGGTCTTGCCGTTGATGAAGAAGCGCCCGGCCATCATGTCCTCCGTGAAGGTGATGCGCCGGGTCACCCTGGCCTGGTTGGGGCTGAGGGCGGGCAGTTTGGCCAGGGCCTTGGGCAGGGGGAGGGGTTTGGGGCGGGGCGGGGCCACCAGGGTGAGGAGGGTTTGGGGCCTTTGGCTTGTCCCCATGGACATTCCTCCGTGGCCCATGTGCTCCATCCCGCCCATCATGTGGACCCCTCGGTCGTAGGGAAGGGCGAGGAGGCGGAAAGCCCCTTCCTTCTGGAAGCGCACCAGGACCTCTGCCCGTTCCCCGGGGGCCAGGAGGAGTTCGGGGACCTCATAGGGTTCCTCCAGGAAGCCCCCGTCGCTGGCGATGAGGTAAAGGGGATGCCCTTCCAACTGGAGCCGGTAGTAGCGGGCGTTGCTGGCGTTCAGGAGGCGGAGGCGCAAGGTGGCCTTGCCGGCCCGCAAGGTGGGGCGGGAGGCCCCGTTCACCAGGACCAGGCTGCCCTCTTTGCCGTTGATCCAGTCCATGGGGGAATGGGCGGCGGGACGGCCCGATGCGAGCTCCAGGTCCTTGAGGACCAAAAGGTGCTCCTCGGCTTCCCGGAGTTCGGGAATCCCGTCCACGGGGCTTTCCACCACAATGGCCCCCGCTAGTCCGGCGAAGAGCTGGGGGGCCACCCGCCCGTGCAGGTGGGGGTGGTACCAGAAGGTGCCCGCCAGGTCCTGGGGCACGGTGAACTCGTAGCGCCAGGTTTCCTTGGAGGGTATCTCCAGGAGGGCATCGTCCACCTTAGGGGAGATGGGAAGCCCGTGCCAGTGCAGGTTCGTGGACTCGGGAAGGAGGTTTTCCAGCTCGAGGCGCACGGTATCCCCAGGGCGTACCCTAAGGGTGGGCCCCGGAAAGCTACCCCCATAGGTCCAAAGCCGCGCCTCCCGCCCGGCTACGGTAACGGGGGTGGGGGCGGCCTTCAGCCGCACCTCCAGGAGCCCTTCCCGGCTTTTGAGCACCGGGGGCTCGGGAAAGGAGGCCTGCCCCCTGGCCAGGGGGGAGAGGAGGAGGCCTGCGGTGAGCTTAAGAAGGGTTCGGCGGTCGGTATTCATACCCTTAGAGGATAGGGGGGGTTTGTAAAAGAAGTATAAAGGTCCCTCCAGAACCCCCTAGAGTTTGGCCAAGGCTTTCTCCAGCCGGTTTCTCGCCTCCTCGGCTACGGGTTTGAGCGCCTCCTGGGTTTCTGTAGGAAGGACCCGGAACATCTCCCTGGGATCCTGCAAGAGGACCTCCACGCCCTCTGGCCCCTCCTTGAGCACCGCATTGCAGGGGAGGAGGAGGCCGATATCGGGCTCGGCCTCGAGGGCTTTGGCGGCCAGGTTCGGGTTGCAGGCCCCCAGGATCAAGTAGGGGGGCCTTTCCAGGCCCAGGCGGGCCTTGAGGGTGGCGGCCACGTCGATCTCCGTGAGGATGCCGAAACCTTCTTCCCTTAGCGCGGTTTCCAACCGGGCCCGGGCCTCGGCCAGGCTGGCCCTAAGGGTCTTCCTTAATTCCGTCATGATACCCTCCTAACCTAAAGTGTAACGGAGCCTGAGGCAAAGGGTCTTTTGTGAAGGTTGTGTTGAGCTCCCTGGGGGTATAGGAAAACCTGGGACCCCGCCTGGGTCTTTGGCCCCAGGCGGAGCCCCTGGGAGTTACTTACCCAGGAAGAAGCCATGCCAGGTGTGGACCCAGACCTCCCCCGTGTAGGCGTTCACGGAAAGCATGCCCTCCACCTCCTTGCGCCCGAAGTCAAAGGTGTAGTAGCCGGGGAAGGCCCCGGCTTCCATCACCCGGGCCCCCGGGAGGTAGCCTTTTAGGAAGGTCTCGGCCAGCTTTTTGGCCTCCTCCAAGGGGAAGCGGACAGGAGTCTGCACGGGCCCGCCCATCATGCCGTAACGGGTGTTCCACATCATGTTGGGGCCAGGTTCCGGGGAAACCACCCCGGTGTAGCGATCGGCGATGAGCTCAAAAAGCCCCTGCCCTTTCTCGTCCACCACCTGGGCGTAGTAGTTTTGGCTGAAGGCCATGAAGTCCTTAAGGCGTGCCCCCGGGTAGATGCGCTTGGCGTAGGCTTCCATCCGCGCTTTGGCTTCTGCCTGGGAAATGGGGCGGGCTTCCGGGGGGTAAACCGCCATCATGCCCATCATCCCGTAGCCGCCCATCATGCCGTAGCCCATCATCCCCGGGCCGTACTGCGGGCCGTAGCCCATCATCCCCGGACCAAAACCCCCCATCATGCCCTGGGTGAGGGCAAGACCTAAAAGCATAAGGGCCAGAACTCCTAGAGTTAAACCGTAGCGTTTCATGCTTCACCTCCCTGTTCCAGTTCCTTCCGCAACCTTCTGTAGGTTTCCTCGTCCAGCTCGCCCCTGGCGTACCGGAGGCGCAGGGCCTCCAGGGCCGCATCCTTTCGCGGCTCCCCGCTTCCCCGTTCCCAGGCCCGAAGGCCCAGGTACAGGAGAAGTCCCAGGAGGGCCAGCACCAGGAGCATGTTGAGAAGCCCGAAGAACCACCCGAAACCCATGCCGCCCCAACCCATCATGCCCACGATCCACCTCCATCTGTACCCTAGGCCGGTATTGTTAAGCTGGCATAAAGGGGTTTTACCGGCGCTTAACGTTTGGCCCTTAAGCTGATGGACATGCGAAGAGGGCTCCTGGCGCTTGGTCTTGCTGTCCTGGGCCTGGTGGGGTTGGCCTTGGGAAGCGGGCTACTGGAGGAGGTTTCCCGAAGCCTTTACCGAATGGCCAACACCCTGTACGCTCTCCTGGCCCCCTGGGTGGATGGCCTGAGGGGGGAAGTGGGGGTCCCTTGGCTTTCCGCTTTCCTACTCGGGGTCTTGGCGGCCTTTGCCCCCTGCCAGATCACCACTGGGGCCAGCGCCCTGGCCTATCTGGCTCCCTTCGCCCTCGAGGGAAGGGTCTGGCCCAGGTTTCTGGCCTTTCTCCTGGGGAAGGCCTTCACCTACCTGGTGCTCGCCGGGGTGGTTCTCTTCGTTTTGGGCGGGACCCTGGACAACCCCGGGGCCATCTTCCGCCCGGTGCGGCTGGCCCTTGGGCCCTTCATGATCCTGGTGGGCCTGGGCCTTTTGGGAGTGGTGCGCTGGCCCCTGGCCTGGGCGGCACCGGAGGGCTGGGTGGCCCGGGTGGGGGCGTGGGGTGGGCTTCTGGGGCCCTTGGCTTTGGGTGGGGTTTACGGCTTGGCCTTCTGCCCTACCCTCTTCTGGCTTTTCTTCGGGCTTCTACTCCCTTTGGCCCTGGCTTCTTCCTTTGGGTTTCTCTTTCCCCTTCTCTTCGCCCTGGGGACGGGCTTTCCCCTGGGTTTTCTGCTCCTCCTTTTCACCCGCATGGGCCGGGGCCAGGCCCTCAAGGGAATGCGCCTCGTGGGAAGCCATCTTCTAAGGGGTGCAGGGGCAGTCTTCGTGGCCCTGGGGATGTTGGACACGGTGCTTTACTGGAACCTCTAGCATGGGAGGCAAGGGGATGAAGAAGGGTTTAAGGGCTCGGTTTTTCGCCACCCTCCTTCCCGTCCTTTCCCGGGGGCACGTGGGCTTGAGCGAACCCTGGCGGAAGAAACTCCTGGGAAGCCTGGCGGGGAAGGTTTTGGAGATCGGCCCGGGGACGGGGGTTAACCTGGCCTATCTGCCGGATGGCGTCCACTGGATTGGCCTCGAGCTCAATCCCTACTTCCACCCCCACCTTAAGCAGGCCCTAAGCCTGAGGGGGCTTTCCGGTGAGGTTCTTTTAGGCCAGGCGGAGGCCATCCCCCTGCCGGAGGAAAGCGTGGAGGCCGTGGTGGCCACCTTGGTCCTTTGCTCGGTGGAGGATCCCAGAGGGGCTTTGGCGGAGATCCTCAGGGTGTTGAAGCCCGGGGGGCGTTTGGTCTTTTTGGAACACGTGGCCGCTCCCCGGGGCTCCTCCCTGCGCCGATTCCAGGACCTCCTTTGCCCCTTATGGAGTTTTTTGGGGGACGGCTGCCATCCCAACCGGGAAACCCTAGCCCTTATTCGGGAGGCGGGGTTTGCCCGGGTGGAGGCGGAGGCCTTTGAACTACCCCTCCCCCTGGTGGCCCCCCATGTGGCCGGGGTGGCCTGGAAGGGATAGCCCTCAGCGCCCCTGCCAGAGGGTGCCCCTTTCGTCCACCCAGGCCAGCCAACCCTCCTCCTGGGGATGGGCGGTGAGGGCCAACACCGCTCCCTGCCAGATCCTGCGCCACCCCGCTTCCGTCCGCCGCCAGAGGCCGAGCTTTCCTCCCAGGTACAGGGTGCCCGAAGGGGAGAGGGCCAGGGGTCCCGGGGCGGGGTCAGGGGAGGGAATGGGGCGGAAGCTTTCGCCTCCATCCTCGC
This sequence comes from Thermus hydrothermalis, assembly GCF_022760925.1. NCBI lineage: Bacteria > Thermotogati > Deinococcota > Deinococci > Thermales > Thermaceae > Thermus > Thermus hydrothermalis. Next base: position 24,708 of record NZ_JAKTNT010000008.1, read on the forward strand.
TCAGGAAGAGCCCCCTTTCCATAAGGGAAGCCCAGAGGCGGCCCTTTTGGTCCACCAGGAAGAAGGCCATCCCCGCTTTGGGCAGGCCCCGGGCGGGAAGCTTTGCCCAGGTCTGCCCGCCGTCCTGGCTGCGGAAGTAGCCGTAGGTGGCCTCGAGGGTGTAGTGGACCTCAGGCTTCCTGGGATCGATGGCATAGGCGTGGAGGTCCAGGGCGGGAAGGCCCTTGGGCCTTAGGTCGCGGAAGCGCTTGAGATCCCGGCTTTCCGCAAGGATCCAGTGCCCGGCCGCGATCAGGCGTTCGCCTCCCCAGGCCAGGTTCATGGCGTCCCAGTCCCGCCGCCGCACCAGGTCCTGGGAGGTGCTGTTGCTCCAGGCAACGATGCCGTCGTGGTGGCCCAGGAGCAGGACTCCCGAGGGGTGCCACAAAAGGGCGTGAACATCCCGCGTGGGCACCGGACCCAGGGGAGTTTGGGCCAGGGCGAGGCCGAGGAAGAGGGTAAAAAAGGTGAAAGGGCGCATGGCGTTCTACCGTGAGGCGAGGCGGAAGCCGGTAAGGCAGGTGGGGCTTTGGCTGAAGGTGGTCACGGAGCTGGTGGCTGCCAGGTTCCCCCAGCGGATCTCCAGGGTGTAGCGGCGGTTGCGGGGCAACCAGAGCTCAAAGAACCCGTCCTTCCCCGATCTGACCTGGGTCTTGAGCACCTCCTTTTCCCCCTCCAGCACCCGAACCTCAAAGACCTCCTCCTGGAGTTCCCCCGTGCAGCTGGAGAAGTAGTGGACCTGGCAGGGATGGGTACGGCTCACGTAGGGGGCTATCGCCAGGAGGAAGCGGTCCTTGAGGGCCACCTGGGCCTTGCGGCCGTCCGGGAACTCGAAGAAGAAGGCCTCGGGGGTCACGTAGCTCACCACCCTTTGCCCTTCCTCCCGCCACCGCTTGGCCAGAGCCAGGGCCTCTTCGGGCTTCAGGCCTTTGAGGGCCTCGGGGGAGGGAGTCTGGGCCAGGCCTAAAGCCACGCCTAGGGCAAGCGCCAGAAGCTTCTTCATGGCTCTCACCCTAAGCCTTGCCCGTTAAGCCTGTGTAAAGGGGCAGGGTGAAGCGGAAAACGCTTCCCCGGCCCAGCTGGCTTTCCACCCAGATCCTTCCCCCCATGGCTTCTACCAGGCTCTTGGCGATGGTGAGGCCCACTCCGGTTCCCCCATCCTGACGGCTGCGGGAGGGGTCTATGCGGTAGAAGCGCTCAAAGATGCGGGGAAGGTGTTCCTCGGGGATGCCGGGCCCTGTGTCCTCCACGCTGAAGACCACCGCCTGGCCTGTCCTTTCCGCCCCAAGCCTCACCCTTCCTCCCTCCGGGGTATGGCGGAGGGCGTTGGAAAGCAGGTTGGCGAGCACCTGGAGGGTCCGTTCCGCATCGGCCCAGACCCGGGGAAGAAAGGAGGGGGCCGCCACCTCCAGGGCCACTCCCTTGGCCTGGAAGGCGGGGCGGAAGCGTTCCGCCGCCTGTTCCAGGAGTTCTTTGGGATCCAGGGGCCCGGGGTGAAGCTCCACGGCTCCCGACTCCACCTGGGAAACCAGGGAGAGGTCCCGGACCAGCCGGCTCATGGCCCGCACTTCCTGCTGGATCCTTTCCGCTGCCTTTTCAGGCTCCATGACCCTGTCCGCCAGGGCCTCGGCGTAGGCCTGCAGGGCGGATAGGGGGGTCCTGAGCTCGTGGGCTACGGTGCCGATGAGCTCTACCCGGCTTTGTTCCACCTTTTCCAGGGCCTCGGCCAGGCGGTTGAAGTGGAGGGCCAGCTCGCCCAGCTCGTCCTGCTCCAGAAGGGGAAGGCGCACCCGGTACTCCCCTTGGGCCATGCGCCGGCTTCCCTCGGAAAGAAGCCTTGCGGTGCGGGAGAAACGCAGGCTGGCGAAGGAGGCGGAAAGGGCAGCCCCGGCCACGGAGAGGGGAAGGGCGGCGAGGAGGGCGGTAGTGAGGGTGGAACGCAGGCCCGCCTCGAGGTCCCGCCTCAAGGCCTCGCCCATCATGAGCCCCCCCATCATGGAGAGGGCGTGGTACATGCGCTCCACGTGTCCCCGGTAGAAGGAGGGAGCCAGGGCTTCGGCCAGGAGGAAGAACAGGAAAAGGGCCAGGAGGGCCACCAGGAGATGGCTGAGGAAGAGCTTAGCGAAGAGGCGCATCGGTTTCCCGGAAGCGGTATCCCACACCCCGCACCGTTTCGATGAACCGGGGGTTTTCCGGATCGTCCATGAGCTTTTTTCTCAAAGCAGCGATGTGCACGTCCACCACCCGGTCTATGCCCGGGAAATCCGGCCCCCATACCTTTTCCAAGAGCCTTTCCCGGGTGAAGACCATCCCCGGATGCTGGGCCAGGGTGAGGAGGAGGTCAAATTCCAGCTGGGAAAGGGGAAGGGGCTTGCCCTCCAGGTAGGCCTGCCGCTCCTTGGGAAGAAGGCGCAAGGGGCCATAGTTGAGCTCTTCCTTGAGGCCAGCCCGCCTGAGGAGGGCCTTGACCCGGGCCACCACCTCCTTGGGGCTGAAGGGCTTGACCACGTAGTCGTCGGCCCCGAGCTCCAGCCCCTTAACCCTTTCCTCCTCCTCTCCTCTTGCCGTCAGCATGAGGATGGGTAGCTCGGGCCTTTCCCGGCGGACCTCCGCCAGAACCCGGAAGCCATCCAGCTTGGGCAGCATGAGGTCCAGGATGATGAGATCGGCCCGGGGAAAAAGCTCCAGGGCCTTTTCCCCATCTTTTGCCTCCAGCACCTCAAACCCAGCCCCCCTCAGGTAGGCCCCCAGGACCTCGAGGAGGGCCGGGTCGTCGTCCGCCAGGAGGACCTTCATGCCAGGTCCCGCTTCATCCGCTCAAAGGTTTCCTTGTCGATCTCCCCCCTGGCGTAGCGCTCCCTTAGCACCTCTAAGGCCCGGTCCCGCCGCTCAGGGGCTAAGGTCCTGACGATCCAGTAGACCAAGAGGCCTAGGAGGGCGAACCAAAGGAGGCTTAAGAGGGGCCCCCACCAGCCCAGGTACCCACCGTGGTCGCACCACCACATACCTTTCACCTCCTAGTTCCAGCTTAGCCTCGGCGGATTAAGCTACGGTAAAGCTCCTTGGCTGGAACCCTTTTAGCCTCAAGGAGTTGCTGAGCACGAAGAGGCTGGAGAGGGTCATGGCACCGGCCGCCAGCATGGGGTTCAGAAGAAGCCCGGTGAAGGGGTAAAGAGCCCCGGCCGCCACGGGGATGAGGAGGATGTTGTAGGCGTAGGCCCAGAAGAAGTTGAGGTAGATGGTCCGAAGGGTACGCCGTGCCAGAAGGATGGCGTCCACCAAGCTTTCCAGGCTCGGAGAAAGCAGGATGACATCCCCTGCCTCCACGGCGATGTCCGTGCCCGTGGCCAGGGCGATGCCCGCATCGGCCTGGGCCAAGGCGGCGGCGTCGTTGATGCCGTCCCCCACAAAGATCACCTTCCGCCCCTGGGCCTGGAGGTGCCGTATGGCCTCCACCTTACCCTCAGGGCGCACCCCGGCCAGCACCTCCTCTATGCCCAAGGCCTCGGCCACCCGCCTGGCCGGGATGGGGTGGTCCCCGGTGAGGAGGACGGGTTTGAGGCCCAGGGCCTTTAAAGCGGCCACCACCCTTCGCGCCTCGGGCTTGGGGGGGTCAAAGACCCCGAAGGCGGCCAAAAGCCTCTCCCCATCCGCCAGGTAAAGGGGAGTGTAGCCCTTTTCGGATAGCTCCCAGGCCTCCTTGGGAAGCGCCACCCCAAGCCTCTCCATCAGGGCTGGACCCCCCAGGTAAAGCTTCTTCCCCTCCACCACTCCCTCGATCCCCTCCCCGGGAAGAGCCCGCACCGCCTGGGCCTCGGGCAGGCTGAGATCCCTGGCTGCCTCCAGAACCGCCTTGGCGATGGGGTGTTCGCTTCCCCGCTCCAAGGCGGCGGCGAGGCGCAAGGCCTCCTCAGGGCTTAGGGCAAACCCCAGGCGTTCCGTGAGGGTGGGCTTCCCTTGGGTCAGGGTCCCGGTCTTGTCCAGGACCACGGTATCCGCCCGGGCGAGGCCTTCGATGGCCTGGCCCTTGCGGAAGAGGAGGCCGAGCTGGGCCGCCCGCCCCGTGGCCACAGCGATGGCCGCTGGGGTGGCGAGGCCCATGGCGCAAGGGCAGGCGATGAGGAGCACGGAAAGGAGGGCCACGAAGGCGTAGGAGAGGCCGGGGCCATAGAGAATCCAAAGGGTAAAGGTGATAAGGGCGATGATGAGCACGATGGGCACGAAGACGCTGGCGATGCGGTCCGCCACCTCCTGCACCCGGGGCTTGTAGGCCTGGGCTTCCTCCACCAGGCGGGCCATCTGGGCCAGGACCGTGGCCTCCCCCACCCGGCTTACCCGGATGAGGAGGGGACCTTCCCCGTTCACCGTACCCCCCACCACCTCATCCCCGGGCTTTTTGACCTTGGGAATGGGCTCCCCGGTGAGCATGGCCTCGTCCACGTGGCTAAAGCCCTCCACCACCACCCCATCTGCGGGGATGCGCTCCCCGGGAAGCACCCGCACCAGATCCCCGGGGATGAGGGCCTCGGCGGGGATTTCCCTTTCCTCCCCTTCCTGAACCACCCGGGCGGTCTTGGGCCTCAAGGCCAGGAGCTTGCGGATGGCCTCCGAGGCCTTCCCCTTGGCCTTTTCCTCCAGGTGCTTGCCCAAAAGGATCAGGGCCAGGATCACCGCCCCCGCCTCGAGGTAGAGATGGCGGGCCTCCTCGGGGAAAAGGGTGGGGAAGAGGAGGACCAAAAAGGAGTAAAGGTAGGCGCTTCCCGCCCCCAGGGCCACCAGGGTGCTCATGCCCAGGGAGCGGTGCCGGATCTCCGCCAGGGCCTGGCGGAAGAAGCGCCGGCCGGCGTAGAGGACGGGGAGGGCGGTGAGGACCTGGAAGAGAGGAGGAAGGTGGGGAAGGGGAAGAAGCATGGGCCCCATGGCTAGGAGAAGGGTGAGGAAGGCAAAGGGCAGGGCGATGAGGAGGTCCAAGGGATAAGCGGGGGCCCGTTTTTCCTCCTGGACCACCTCCAGGGGCTCGTACCCTGCATCCCGGATGGCCTGGCGCAGGCGGGGCAGGGTCACGGTGTCCGGGAGGTACTCCACGAAGGCCTTCTCCGTGGCCAGGTTCACGTGGGCGGAAAGCACCCCGGGTAGCTTCTTCAAGGCCCTTTCCACCCGGGCCACGCAGGCGGCGCAGGTCATGCCCTTTACGGGGATCTCCGCCCGGGCCACCACGGGCTCGTAGCCGGCCTCCTCCACCTGCTTCAGGACCTCCTTGAGGTCTATGCCTTCCTGGAGGCGCAAAAAGGCTTCCTCGGTGGTGAGGTTGACCCGGGCTTCCTCCACGCCCGGGGCCCTTTTCAAGGCCCTTTCCACCCGCACCACGCACGAGGCGCAGGTCATTCCCTTTACCCCTACCTTCACTTCCAATGCCATAGCTTCATACCCCCTAGCGGAAACCCCTTTGCTTTCCCCGGGCTGGTGTGCCCTTGGGCTTCTGCCCCGCCCTGGACCGGGTGGGATCAACGGTACTTGAGGGCCTCCATCAGTTCCTCCACGATTTCCTCCACGTCCCCCCGCTCGTGGGCGGTGGCCACGTGGTCCCGGAGGTGGGCCCTTAAGACCATCTCCCCCACCCGGTCCAGGGCACCCTCCACCGCCTTGAGTTGCTTCAGCACGTCCACGCAGTAGACGTGGGGATCCTCCAGCATGCGCAGGATGCCCTCGAGGTGGCCCTTGGCGGAGAGAAGGCGCCTTTTGGCCTCTTCCCGCACCTTGGGGTCCAGGTGGAGGGGGTGGCGGGGCACAGGGCCTCCTTAGCCCGCCAGGGCGGCCCGGTAGCCTTCCTCTTCCACGGCCCGGATCAAGGCCTCAGGGTCCGCCTTGCCCTCCACCAGGGCCTCGGCCCGTTCCAGGCTCACCTCGACCTTCTCCACCCCGGGCACCTTCATGAGGGCCTTCTTGACCGCCATCACGCAGTGGTTGCAGGTCATGCCTTCTACCTTGAGTTTCAGCATCCCTTACCTCCCCCCACCCCAGGTGGGGTGGGTACTCCCACCCTAGCGCTTCTTCCGCCTGCCGTCAAGGACAAAGGCCCCAAGTCCTCCTTGGGGCCTTGCGAACGGGATGGGCGTCTATAGGTCCAGAAGGATGGTATCCCCCTCCAGCTTGGCGGGGAATACCTTTACCGGCTTGGGGGCGGGCAGGGTCTGCCGGCCCGTCTTCAGGTCAAAGCGGGCCCCGTGCCGGGGGCAGACGATCTGGCCGTCTTCCACATCCCCCTCGTGGAGGGGGCCGCCGTCGTGGGTGCAGATGTCCTCCAGGGCGAAGACCTCCTCCCCGGTGTAGAGGAGGAGGATGGGCTTCTTGTGCTCGGGCCTTTTGACCACCAGCCTGCCGTTTTCCAGCTCGCTCAGCTTGGCCACCGGGGTCCACATGGCCTTCAGATTCTAACCTTTTCCTCGATCACCGCCTCGAGGTGGGCCCTTAGGGCCTTTAGAGGAATGCGGTTAAGGACGTCCGCCAGGTGGGCCTTGACCAAAAGCTCCTGGGCGAGGCTACGGGACAGGCCCCGGGACTGCAGGTAGAAGAGTTGCATCTCGTCCACGGGGGCGGTGGTGCTGCCGTGGGTGCAACGCACGTCGTTGGCCCCGATCTCCAGCTGGGGGATGGAGTCCACCCGGGCGGTGGGGGAGAGGATGAGGTTGCGGTTGGCCTGGTAGGCGTCGGTCTTCTGGGCTCCCCGCTCCAGCTTGATGAGGCCGGAAAAGACCGCCCGGGCCTCGTCCTTCACCGCTCCCTTGTAGAGGAGGTCGCTTCGGGTATGGTGCTCCACGTGGTGCTGCAGGGTGTAGTGGTCGAAGTGCTGGAGGCCGTGGCCGAAGTAAAGCCCCAGCATCTCGCTTTCCGCTCCCGGGCCCAACAGCTCCGAGGCCACCTCGCTCCGGGCGTAGCGCCCGCCCAGGTTCACCACCAGGTCGTTTAGGGCAGCATCCCGCTCCAGCAGGGCCCGTTGGCGGTGGAAGTGCCACACCCCCTCCCCGAAGGTCTGGATGTGGGCGTGGCGGAGCCGGGCCCCAGGGCGGAGGACCATCTCCGTGGCGGAGAGGTGCAGGGTGGGGGCGAGGTCGGGGGAGAGGTACTCCTCAATGTAGGCGGCCTTGGCGTTGTCCTCGAGGACGAGGAGGCTCCGCCCAGCGGAGGCCTTGCCCCCTTCCAAGAGCACCTTGAAGACCCCTAGGGGCTTTTCCACCTCTAGCCCTGCGGGCACGTAGAGGAAGGCCCCATGGGTGAAGAAGGCGCTATTTTGGGCGGCGAACTTGTCCTCGGTGTAGACCCCCTGGAAGAGGGCGCTTTCCACCTTAGCGGGGTGGGCCTTCAGGGCCTCGGCCAAGGAGGTGAAGACGAGCCCCTGGGCCGTGAGCTCCTCGGGCACCTCGGCGTAGACGAGGTCGGGCCCCACGAAGACCAAAAAGCCGGAGACGTCCGTCTTCTCCAGGCGGCGCTTCACGGGCTCGGGAAGCGCATCCCGGGAAAGCCTTAGGCCCTTTGGGGCCTCCACCGCCTCTTCCAAGGGGGCCTCGGAAAGGTCGGTGTAGCGCCAGTTCTCGTCCTTCTTGCTGGGGTAGGGGAGGTGGGCGAAGGCCTCGAGGGCCCTAAGCCGCTTCTCCAAGAGCCAGGCGGGCTCGCCCAGCGTCTGGGAGATGGCCTCCACCTGCGTCTTGTCCAGTACCTGCATCTTGCCTCCTCAAAAAGGAAGAGGCCCTTGGCCCCTTCCCAAGACACGTCTGGCCTTTAGCCGACGGAGCCCTCCATCTCCAGCTCAATGAGCCGGTTGAGCTCCACGGCGTACTCCAAGGGAAGCTCCTTGGCGATGGGTTCAATGAAGCCGCGGACGATGAGGGCCGCCGCCTCGTCCTCCTTGAGGCCGCGGGTCTGGAGGTAGAAGATCTGCTCATCGTTGATCTTGGACACCGTGGCCTCGTGGCCCACGTGGGCGGAGTCCTCCTCAATCTCAATGTAGGGGTAGGTGTCCGTGCGGCTTTCCGGGTCAATGAGGAGGGCGTCGCACTCCACGTTGGCCTTGGCGTGCTTGGCCCCCTCCAGGACCTTCACCAATCCCCGGTAGCTCGCCCGGCCCTCGCCCTTGGAGATGCTCTTGGAGACGATGGTGCCCGAGGTGTGGGGGGCGCCCAGGATGATCTTGGCCCCGGTGTCCTGGTGCTGCCCCGTCTTGGCGAAGGCGATGGAGAGGATCTCCGTGCGGGCCCCCGGCTCCAGGAGGTAGCTGGAGGGGTACTTCATGGTGACCTTGGAGCCCAGGTTGCCGTCCAGCCACTCGTGGAAGGCATCCCCGTAAACCAAGGCCCGCTGGGTCACCAGGTTGTACATGTTGGTGGACCAGTTCTGGATGGTGGTGTAGCGGCTCCGCGCCCCCCGCTTCACCACGATCTCAATGACCCCGGTGTGGAGGCTTTCCGTGGAGTACATGGGGGCGGTGCAGCCCTCAATGTAGTGCACCTCCGCCCCCTCGTCCACGATGATAAGGGTGCGCTCAAACTGGCCGAACTCGGGGGTGTTCACCCGGAAGTAGGCCTGCAAGGGGAGCTCCACCTTGACCCCGGGAGGCACGTAGACGAAGGAGCCCCCGGACCAGGCGGCGGAGTTCAGGGCGGCGAACTTGTTGTCCTCCGGGGGGACCACCTTGGCGAAGTACTCCTTGAAGAGGTCCTCGTACTTCTTCATCCCCTCTTCAATGGCCACGAAGATGACCCCCTGCCGCTCCAGTTCTTCCCGCACCCGGTGGTAGACCATCTCCGAGTCGTACTGGGCCCCCACCCCGGCCAGGACCTTGCGCTCCGCCTCGGGGATGCCCAGGCGCTCGTAGGTCTTGCGGATCTCCTCCGGGATCTCCTCCCAGCTCTTGGCGTCCCGCACCTCGGTGGGCTTCACGTAGTAGACGAGGTTGTCCAGGTCCAGGCCGGAAAGGTCCGGGCCCCAGGTGGGCATGGGCTTCTTCTGGAAAATCTCCAGAGCCCGCAGGCGGAACTTAAGCATCCACTCGGGCTCGCCCTTGTGGTAGCTGATGGCCTCAATGACCCGGCGGCTAAGCCCCCGCTCGGCCACGTAGACCGGCTTGACCTCGTCAATGAAATGGTATTTGTACTCTTCGCCCAGGGTTCTAAGGTCAACCTGGCTCATACGCCCTCCTTTACCCGTTCCCGCAGCCACTCGTAGCCCTTGGCCTCCAACTCCAAGGCCAGCTCGGGGCCGCCTTCCGCCACCACCCGGCCGTCCATCATCACGTGGACCCGGTCGGGGACGATGTAGTTGAGGAGGCGCTGGTAGTGGGTGATGACCAAGGCCCCGAAGTTGGGCCCCCGCATGGCGTTCACGCCCCGGGCCACCACCTTGAGGGCGTCTATGTCCAGCCCGGAGTCCGTCTCGTCCAAGACGGCGTAGGTGGGCTCCAGGACCAATAGCTGCAGGATCTCGTTCCGCTTCTTCTCCCCGCCGGAGAAGCCCTCGTTGAGGTAGCGGGAGAGGTAGCTTTCATCCCAGTCCAGAAGCTCCAGGGCCTTCTTCACCTTGCTCCAGAACTCCGCTACCCCCACCTCCCGGCCAAGCCTGGCCTGGAGGGCGAGGCGCAGGAAGTTGGCGATGGTGACCCCGGGGACCTCCACGGGGTACTGGAAGGCCAGGAAGAGCCCCTTGCGGGCCCTTTCGTCGGGGGAAAGCTCCAGGATGCTCTCCCCGTCCAGGAGGATGTCCCCCTTTTCCACGGTGTACTCGGGGTCCCCGGCCAGGATCTTGCCCAGGGTGCTCTTGCCCGCCCCGTTGGGGCCCATGAGGGCGTGCACCTCCCCTTTGGGGACCACCAGGTTCACGCCCTTTAGGATGGTCTCGCCGTCAACGGAAGCCCAGAGGTCGCGGATTTCTAGCTGGCTCATGCTTTTGCCTCCCAAAGGCCGGGCCGCACCCTTACTGCGACCCGTTCGCAGTAAGAGTATAGCCCCTTCGCCTCCAAAAGTATAGTGATTTAGTCGGGATTTGCCAGGTGGAAGCCCAGGGCCTCAGGCAGGGCCAAGGGGCCTGGGGCGAGGCGGGCCTCCAACTCCGGGCAGAAGCGGCCCAGGGCGCGGCCCAGTTGGAAGCGGAAGGGCTCGGGTAGCCTCCCCTGGCGGGCCTCCTCGAGCTTCTGCCAGGCGGCCTCCTTCTCCCCCAGGCCCAGGAGGGCTAGCACCTCCACCGCCCGGGCCTGGGCCAAAAGGCCAGGATCCTCCAAGGGAGGAAGGGCCACGATCTGGGCTAGGGCCTCTCCATAGCCTCCGCCCCGGGCCAGGGCCTCGGCGTAGCCCAGGCGGGCCTGGGCGCGGAGGTAGGGGTTTTCCAGGGCCAAGAAGGGCTTGAGCATGAGGGCGCCTTCCTCGGGGGGGAGGAGGAGGGCCAGGAGGCTTGCCGTATCCAAGCGCAAGGCGGTGTAGCGGTCCGTGGCCTCTTCGGGGATTTCCCGAAGGAGGTCTTGGAGGAGGCGGAAAGCGGTGGGGGCGGATAGCCCCCCCAGGAAGGGCGCGCGGTAGGGCTGGCCTGCCTCCAGGAGGAGGTAGGCAGCTCCCAGGCGAAAAAGGGTGCGTAGGTGGCGGTAGCGCGCCTCCTTGGGCCTTTCCCGGGTGGCGCGGAAGTAGGTTTCGGCCCGCCGGAGGTAGCCCAAGGCCTCAAAGGCCCGGCCCCGGGCCGCCTCGAGGATCCCCGCCTCGCTCTCCACCCGGGCCCGGGTGAAGGGGTCCTCCGCCTCCGCCAGGGCCTTTTGGATGGCGGCCTCGGCCTCGCCGTAGCGGCCAAGGCGCCGGAGGAGGGTGGCGTACCGGGCCCGCACCCGGGCCACCTCGTCCTTGGGGGCCCCCGCTTCCTCCAGAAGCCGAAGCCCTTCCCCCATGCGCTCGTCCGCCTCCAAGCGCCCGAGGCGCATGAGGAGGTCGCCCATCTGGTAGTGGGCCCGGCCTAGGAGAAGGGGGTCGTGGCCCACCTGGCCCAAGGCGGCTAGGGCCTCCTCGTAGCGGCCCAGGTCCTTGGCCACCAGGCCCCGCCAAAGCTGCACCCGGTCCCGGAGGAAGGGGGCCACGGGCAGGGCCTCCGCCTCCTCCACCAGGCTGGCTGCCCTTTCGTAGTCCCCTTTCCAGCGCTCCACCGCTGCCATCACCAAAAGGCCCTCCGCTTGGGCGGTTTCGTCCAGGTGGAGGAGGTCCTCCTTGGGGGGGAGAAGCTCCTCCGCTTCCCGGTAGAGGGCGGCGTCCGCCTTGGCCTCCGCCCCCTTGATGCGGGCCCAGGTGCGCAAGGTGGGGTTATCCGCTTGGGAGAGCACCTTAAGGGCTTCCTCCGCCTCGGGGTGGGCGTACTGGCCCAGGACGGCCCGGTAGCGCACCACCACCGCTGCCAGGGCTTCCAGGTCCTCCTTGGGCCAGGCTTGGGCCTCCTGCCAGAGGCCTGGAAGGAGGGCGAGGCGGGCGGGATCTTCTTGAAGCAGTTCTAAAAGGATTTGGCGCTCCCCCGCCTTGTGGGCGTGGTAGAGCTTGCGGAAGAGGTTTTCCTTGGGAAAGTATTCCAGGGCCAGGCGGTGGAGCTCCTTGGGCGCCTCCTCGGGGAGGAGGGTGCGCAGGGAGGGGCGCACCAAGCCTTCCCCTACCCAGTCCAAAAGGGCCCTTTCCGCCTGGGAAAGCTTTTCCAGGGAGCGGCCCAGGGCCTTTTCCAAAAGTTCTAGGGGGAAGGCGGGGTCGGCCTCGGGGCTGAAGGCGGAGAGGGCCTGGAGGAGAGGCCTCAGGGTGGGGTCGTCCTGGAGAGGGGTTTTGGGGTCGTGCTTGGCGGCTTCCAGGAGGACGAGCCGGGAAAGCTCCCCGAAGTTGCGGCCCGCCTGGTTCACCAGGGCCTCGAGGCGCTCGGGGGGCAGGTGGGGAAGCCTCTCCCGCACGAAACGCCTGGCCTCCTCCCGGCTCGGCGGGGAAAGGGGTTGGTAGGGGAGGGTGGGGGGAGGTTCGGAAAGGGCGGCTAGGTAGGGGATCTGCAGGGCCTTTAGAAAGGGCTCAAGCCAGGCCGCCAGGCTCCGCTTGCTTCCGTCTGGGCCCCGTAAGGGGAGGCCCTCCAAGGTGCCTTCGGCCTCGGCCCGGAGGAGCAGGGGGCGGCCTTTGCCGTTCAGGGCCCGTGCCAGGAGGGTGAGGACCTCTTGGGCCAAGGCTCCTTGGAGGATGTAGGGCTGGGTGGGGGAAAGCTGGGCCAAAAGCCCCCGCACCTCCTCCCCTACCCCCAGGGTTTCCGCCAAGGGGACCAGGGCCTGGGCCAGCTCGCCCCCTAGGTTGAGGAGCATGGGTTCCTTGCCCGGCAAGGCGGAAAGGGCCCGGGCCAGGGCGGAAAGGAGCACCCCCTTGCCCGTGGCCGGGCCTCCCACCACCACCATCTGCGGCCTGCCTCCCGCCTCCAGCTCCTTGAGGAAGCGGCGGAAGATGCGCCGCTTGTCCCGGCCCAGAGCCTTGCGGGCGCTTTCCAAGAAGAGCTCCGCCGGGGGAGGTGGGGGGGTGAGGCCCGCCTCCCGGTAGAGGTCGGCGATGACCCCGTAGAGGCGCTCCTTCTCCTCAGGGCTTCCCAGGTCCTTGTAGAGGATGTTGCGCACGGTGCCGGCCCGGCCGCCCCGCTCGCTCATGAGGGCTTCCAGCCAGCGCAAGGAACCCCGCTTGCCCCGGTGGTCCCGGCCCCGGAGGTGGGGCCTTAGCTCCTCCAGGTAGCGGAGCCAGGGTGTAGGTGCCTCGGCCATAGTATCTACACTATCTTAACTTGGTGTGTCTGTTTTTTACAAGCAAAAGCCGCCCCCTTGGGGGGCGGCCAGGCGAGGCGTCCTTTAGTGAACGGGCTCGTTGAACTGGGCCTCCTCCGTGGAGCCCTTGAGGGCCAGGGTGGAGGCTTCTCCTTGGGTCAGGGCCAGGACCACTTCGTCAAAGTAGCCAGCCCCCACCTCCCGCTGGTGCTTCACGGCGGTGAAGCCCTGGGCCTGGGCCAGGAACTCCTTCTGCTGGAGCTCCACGAAGGCGGGCATGCCCCGGGCCTTGTACCCCTTGGCCAGCTCCCAGGTGTAGTAGTTCAGGGTGTGCCAGCCGGCCAGGGTGATGAACTGGAACTTGTAGCCCATCTCCCCCAGTTCCCGGTTGAACTTGGCGATGGTCTCGTCGTCCAGGAACTTCTTCCAGTTGAAGGAGGGAGAGAGGTTGTAGGCGAGGAGCTTATCCGGGAACTCCCGCTTCACCGCTTCGGCGAACTTGCGGGCTTCTTCCAGGTCGGGCTTGGAGGTTTCCATCCAAAGGACATCGGCGTAAGGGGCGTAGGCCAGCGCCCGGGCGATGCACGCCTCAATTCCATTCTTCACCCGGTAGAAGCCCTCGGGGGTGCGCTCGTCCTTGAGGATGAAGGGCCGGTCCCGCTCGTCAATATCGCTGGTGATGAGGGTGGCGGCCTCGGCGTCGGTGCGGGCGATGATCACCGTGGGCACCCCCATGACGTCCGCCGCCAGGCGGGCCGCCTGCAGGGTGCGGATGTGGTGGGAGGTGGGCACCAGGACCTTGCCCCCCAGGTGGCCGCACTTCTTCTCCGAGGCCAGCTGGTCCTCGTAGTGGATGCCGGCGGCCCCCGCCTCAATCATGGCTTTGGTGAGCTCAAAGACGTTGAGGGCACCGCCAAAGCCCGCCTCGGCGTCGGCCACGATGGGCACGTACCAGTCCCGGGTCACCTTGCCCTCGGACCGCTCAATCTGGTCGGCCCGCATGAGGGCGTTGTTGATGCGCTTCACGATCTGGGGCACGGAGTTGTAGGGGTAGAGGGACTGGTCGGGGTAGGTCTGCCAGGCCAGGTTGGCGTCCGCCGCCACCTGCCAGCCGGAGAGGTAGATGGCCTCGAGGCCCGCCCGCACCATCTGCACCGCCATGGCCCCGGTGTAGGCGCCGAAGGTGTGGACGTAGGGGCGTTCGTGGAGGAGCCGCCAGAGCTTCTCCGCCCCCCGTTTGGCCAGGGTGTACTCTATGGGGATACTGGGCCTAAGGCGCACCACGTCCTCGGGCCGGTAGTCCCGCTTCACGCCCTTCCAACGGGGGTTCGTCTCCCACTCCCGCCTGAGGGCCTCCGCCTCTTCCCGCATCTCCGGGGTCAGCATGCCGAGGGGTTCCACGCTTCCACCTCCAAGGGCCAGTCTGGAGCCTGGAGGCGTTTCGGTGTAGTGTGTAAGCCCCGGAGGCCCACACGGGGCTTTGGTGTGAGCCGCCCTTTTCTACACCGCTAGCGGGCCTGTTGGGCGGCGATGAGGAGGGGGTCCCAGACGGGGCTATAGGGAGGGGCGTAGGCCAGGTCCAGGGCCAGGAGGTCCTCCAGGGTGCCCCCTCGGTGGAGGAGGGCGGCGAGGACGTCCACCCGCAGGGCCCCGTGGCCGTGGGCCACCACCGCCCCGCCGAGGAGCCTATCGGTGCCCTCCTCGTAGACCAGTTCCACCCAAAGGGGGCCGCTTCCCGGGTAGTAGTGGGCCCCGTCCCGGCTCTGGATGAAGACCTTTTTGGCCCGGTACCCTTCCCTTAGGGCAACCTCTAAGGAAAGTCCCGTGGTGGCCACCGCCAGGCCGAAGGTCTTGAAGATGGCCGTGCCCACCACCCCGTGGAAGCGGGCCTCCTTGCCGGCGATGACGCTTCCCGCCGTGCGGCCATGCTTGTTGGCCACGTCCCCCAAGGGGAGCCAGTAGGGGCGCTTGAGGACCTGGTGGAAGCTTTCCGCCACGTCCCCGGCGGCGAAAACCCCCTCCAGGTTGGTGCGCATCCTCTCGTCGGTGGCGATGGCCCCCGTGGGCCCGAGGGCCACCCCCATGGCCTGGGCCAGGGAGGTATTGGGCCTTACCCCCGTGGCGATGAGGACCAGGTCCGCCGGCACCACCCCTTCGGAGGTTTCCACCGCCTCCACCCGGCCCGAGCCCCTGAGGGCCAGGACCCGCACCCCGGTCCAGACCTCCACCCCGTGGCGCTCCAGCTCTCCCTTGAGGAGCGCCCCCACCTCCTCGTCCCAGTGGGGGAGGGGGCGCTCCTTGGCCTCCAGGAGGGTCACCTCGAGGCCCCGTTTGCGGAAGGCCTCCGCCACCTCCAGCCCGATGTACCCCGCCCCCAGGATGGCGGCCCGCCTTGCCCCCTCCAGGGCCCTAAGGAGCCTTTCCCCGTCCTCCAGGCTCCTTAGGGTGTAGACCCCCGCCTGTTCCGTCCCCGGGATGGGGGGGAGGGTGGGCCTCGCCCCCGTGGCCAGGACCAGGTAATCGTAGCGGTCCTGGAAGGTGCGCCCTTCCCGGTGGTCAAACACCGTGAGGACCCGCTCTTCGGGGTTTATGTCCACCACCTCGTGGTGGGTGTGGACCCAGACCCCCTGCTTGCGGAACTCCTCCGGGGTGCGGGCGATGAGCTTGGCGAGGCTAGGGATCTCCCCCGAGAGCACGTAGGGCAGGCCGCAGGCCCCGTAGGAGACGAAGCCCGATTTCTCGTAGACCACCACCTCGAGGTCCGGGTTTTCCCGCTTGGCCTTGGCGGCGGCGGAAGCACCCCCCGCCACCCCGCCCACCACCACCATGCGCTTGCCCATGGGGGGTATTTTGCCACAGGGGCCTTGGGCCAAGGGTCCCGGCCTAAGGCGCCCTCTGGGGTACCTCCTCCCGCCAAAGCCTTCCCCCCTTCAGGTGGAGGATGCGCTCCGCCCGGGCGGCGAGCTCCAGGTCGTGGGTCACCAGGATCAGGGTGCGCTCCCGGCCCGCCTGGAAGAGGAGGGCCGCCACCTCTTCCTTGGCCTCGGCGTCCAGGTTGCCCGTGGGTTCGTCGGCGAAGAGGATGGGGGGGTCCAGGGCCAGGGCCCGGGCCAGGGCCACCCGCTGTTGCTCCCCCCCGGAGAGGCGGCTTGGCAGGTGGTGGGACCGCTCCCCGAGCCCCACCTGCTCCAGAAGCTCCAGGGCCCGGGCCCGCCGCCTCGAGGGGGGCCAGCCCGCAAGGAGGAGGGGAAAGGCCACGTTCTCCCAGGCGGTGAGGGTGGGGATGAGGTTCCACTGCTGGAAGACGAAGCCCATATGCTTTAGGCGCATCCCCGCCCGCTCGTCCTCGGAAAGGCGGTGGAGGGCGGTTTCCCCCAGGTAGACCCCGCCCTCCGTGGGCAGGTCCAGCCCGGCGAGGAGGTTGAGGAGGGTGGTCTTGCCGCTCCCCGAAGGCCCCACCACCGCCGTGGCCCCTGGGGGAAAGGCGTAGGTGAAGCCCTGGAGGGCCACCACCTCCTTCTCCCCTTGCCGGTAGCGCTTGGTCAGGTTCTCGGCCCGAAGCATCACACCCTCCCCAGGGCTTCCACCACGGGGATGCGGCTTGCGTGATGGGCGGGCAGGAGCCCGGCCAAGAGCCCCAGGCTCAAGGCCACCAGGAGGGCGAAAAGGGAGAGCCTGGGCGTCACGGCGGAAAGGGCTAAGCCCACCTCGCTTTGCGTGTAGAGGTTGATGGCCTGGGAAACCGCACTCCCCAGGGCGAGCCCCCCTATTCCCCCCAGGAGGGCCAGGAGGAGGGCTTCCAGCACCACCAGGCGGAAGATGAAGCCCCTCTTAGCCCCCAGGGCCCGCATGACCCCAAACTCCCGGGTGCGCTCGTAGACGGACATCATCACCGTGTTGGCCACCAGAAGGCCGCCCACCACCAAGGCCACCAGGCTGATGCCGAAGCGCACCAGGTCGCTGATCCTGAGGGCCCGCTCGGCGAAGCGCATCACCTCCCCCGTGGTCTGGGCTTTGAGCCCAGGCACCGCCCGCTCCAAGGCCCGGGCCACTTCCTCCGCCTTCTGCCCCGGCTTGAGGGCCACGAGGAGGGCGCCCACGTTTTCCGTTCCCAAGACGGCCTGGAGGGCGGCGAGCGGGGCGAAGACCAGATTATCCGCTAGCCCCCCGCTTTCCTCCAGAATGCCCTCCACCCGCAAGGTCACCTTGGGGGAGAGGCGCAAGGGGCTTCCCAGGCCAAGCCCGGCCCGTTTCGCCAACTTGGCCCCCACCACGGCCCCCTCGTCCGAGGGGGTGAGCCGGCCTTCTTTGGCCTTTAGCCCCGGGTATAGGCGGTCCGGGCTCACCCCTTTGGGAAGGCCTTGAAAGAAGAAGCTCGTTTGCGGGTCAAACCCCCCGCGGGCAAGGAAGAGGGTGGGCACCACCTCCGCCCCCAGGGCCTTGGCCGCCCTTTCCAAGGCCTGGGCCTGGGCGGGGGTGATTTCCGGGTAAGCGCTAAAGCCCAGGCCCTCGGCCCCTTCCGGCACCACCTGGATGGCGGGGCCTACCCGGGAAAGCTCTTGGAAAAGGGAGCGCCTCAAGCCCTCGCCAAAGGAGAGAAAGAGGACCATGCTGGCGGTGGCGATGAGGACCCCAAGCAGGGTAAGGAGGCTCCGCACGGGGCGGGAGAGGAGGTTGCGCAGGACCAGGTGAAGGACTTCCATACCCCTGAGCCTACCCAAAGGAGGCGGGAGGGGGGTGGCGGGGGCTACAGGAGGCGCTCCACGAACCGGGTGTCCACCTCCTCCAGGAAGGCCCGGGGGTTCACCTTCTGCCTCTCGGGGTGGCTATAGTAGGCCTCCTCCGCTTGGGCGAAGTCCTCGTGGGCCACGAACCAGAGGAAGTCCCGGTCGGATAGCCAATAGGCCCCCAGGATCTCAAAGCCCAGGGCCTTCCGCAAGGGGACGATGGTTTCCAAAAAAACCTTTTGGAACGCCTCCTTGGCCCCCTCCTTCAGGCGGTAGCGGCGCATCTGGACCATGATTAGAGTCTAGACCACCTTGCCCGGGTTCAAGAGGCCCTGGGGGTCAAGGAGGGCCTTGAGCCTGCGCATCCAGTCCAGGGCGGGGCCGTGCTCTAAGGGGAGGTACTTCCGCTTCCTCAGGCCCACCCCGTGCTCGGCGGTGCAGGTGCCCCCAAGCTCCAGGGCTTTTTGCACGAGGTTTTCTGCGTAGGCCTCCGCTTTGCCGTAGTCCTCGGGGAGCACGGGGACCAGGGTGTGGAAGTTTCCGTCCCCCACGTGGCCCAGGATGTTCCCGGTGAGGCCCATCTCCCTTAGAAGCCCTTGGGCGAAGCGCACCATTGTGGGGAGGCGGGAGAGGGGGACGGCGGTGTCCGTAATCATGAAGCGGTGGCCGGGGAAAAGGTGGACCAGGGCCCAGTAGGCCTGGTGGCGGGCCTCCCACTGCCTTTTCCGTTCCTCCTCCGTCTTGGCGGCTTCCACCTCCAGGGCCCCCGCTTCCCGCATGATCTCCAGGGCCAAGGCGCTTTCCGCCTCCAGGGCCTCCTTGGTGGAGGAGTGAAACTCCACGAAAAGGGCTGGGCGCTCGGGGAAGTCCGAGCCCAGGTAGCGGTTGAGCGCCCTTAAGGCGAGCTCGTCCAAAAGCTCCAACCGGGCCACGGGGAGCCCTGCGGCCATCACCCGGTAGCTGGCCTCCACCGCCTCCTCCACCCCGGGGAAGAAGACCCTGAGGGTGTGGACGTGCTCGGGCAAAGGGTGGAGGCGCAGGGTGAGGCGGGTGATGACCCCCAAGGTGCCCTCGGAGCCGATGAAGAGGTCCTTTAGGTCGTAGCCGGCGCTCGTCTTGCGCACCCCCCGCCCGAGCTCCAGGACCTCGCCGCTCGCCAGGACCACCTGGAGGGCCAGGACATTGGCCCGCATCCCCCCGTAGCGCACCGTGGTGGTGCCGCTGGCGTTGGTGGCCGCCATGCCCCCCAGGGTGGCGTCGGCCCCGGGGTCCACGGGGAAGAAGAGGCCCGTGCCCTTTAGGGCCTCGTTCAGGGCCTTGCGGGTGAGGCCAGGCTCCACCACGGCGAGGAAGTCCTCGGGGCGGACCTCGAGGACCCGGTTCATCCGGGACAGGTCCAGGCTGATGGCCTCGCCCACGGGCAAAAGGGCCCCTTCCAGGCTCGTCCCCGCCCCGAAGGGGATGACGGCCACCCCCGTTTCCCGGGCCCAGGCGAGGGCCTTTTGCACGTCCCCTACCCCTTCCGGGTAGACCACGGCCAGGACCTCCCCTTCCTCCGGGTAGCCCTCGTCCTTGCCGTGGCGCCGCCTTTCGGAAGGGGAGGTTTCCACCTTGCCGGGCAGGAGGCTTTTTAGGGCTTCCAGCTTGTCCATGGGGAAAGTTTAGTCCGCCTTGGCGTCGGGGAGGAGGGTTTCCGCCTCCCGCACCCCTCGGATAAGGTAGCCCGAAAGCCCAAAGAAGACCCCCAGTCCCCCGAAGAGGAGGAGCATGAGGGCGATGCCCTCCCCCTGCCCCAAGCGGGGCCCGAAGACCCGGTCGGCCAGGGGCCCGGAAAGGACCATGGCCAAGGGGGTGGCGAACCAGGCGATCATGCGCCTGGCGGCGAAGACCTTGCCCTGGACGGCGAGGGGCACCTTGGCCTGCCAGATGGCCTGGTTGGAGCCGTTTAGGAGTGGGATAAAAAACGCCTCCAGGAAGGCCAGGGCCGCCCAGGCCCAAGGGCCCTCCACCACCCCCATGAGGGCCAAGGCCAGGCTGGAGAAGGCCATGCCCAAGAAGACCCCGTGAACGCGCCGCTTGGGACCGCCCCAAAGGGAGAGGAAAAGCCCCCCCGCCACCCCGCCCAGGCCCGAGGCGGAGCGCACCAGGGCCAAGGCGCTTTCGGAAAGCCCCGTCTTGGCCAGGACCATGGCGGGCATCACCGTGGCCGCCAAGGTGGTGAGGAAGTTGATGCCGAAGAACATGAGCTGGAGGCCGAGAAGGGGCGGCCTTTGCAGGATGAAGCGGAAGCCAAAAAGGGCCTCCCCCAGGAGGGAGGTCTTTTCCTGGGCCTGGGGTCTTGGGTTAGGGATGGGCACGAGGAGGAGGGTGGCCACCGCCGTGGCGGTTCCCAAAAGGTCCAAGGCGAAGATGCCCTCTAAGCCCAAGGGCTTGAGGAGGGCCGCCGCCAGGACCGGGGCCCCCACCCCGGCCAGGGACTCCGCCAGGCTCATCATGCCGCTTGCCCGGGCGTAGTCCTTCTTCTCCAACAGGGCGGAAAGGGCGGCGGAGAGGGCGGGCCAGTGCAGGCTGGAAAGCGCCCCGGTGAAGGCGGACGCCAGGTAAAGGTGCCCGACCTCGAGGCGGCCCAGAAGGGCCAGGAGAAGGAGCGTCCCCGTGGCCACCCCTCCCCCCAGGTCCGAGGCCAGCATGGCCCACTTCCGGGGATACCGGTCCACCAGGGCCCCCGCCAGGGGGGAGAGGAGGATGAGGGGCAGGAAGTGGAAGAAGCCCAAGAGGGAAAGGGTGGTGGCGAGGCCCGTCTTCTGGTAGGCGAAAAGGGTAAGGGCGAACCAGGTCATCTCCCGGCCCACCAGGGCCAAAGCCTGGCCCGCCCAGAGGAGGCGGAAGGCGGCGAAGCCCGCCACCTAGGCTTCGCCCCTTAGGATGGCCTCAATCCGCTCCAGGGCCTCTTGGGGCAGGTCCACCCCGGCCGCCCCCAGGCTTTCCTTGATCTGCTCGGGCCTTGTGGCCCCGGTGATGGCGCTGGAGATCCCGGGAAGCCGTAGCACCCAGGCCAGGGCCAGCTGGGTGCGGGTGAGGCCGAGCGCCTCCGCCACCTCTTTTAGCTTCAGCACCTTCTTGCGGTTCTCCTCCGTAAGGTAGCGTTCCCGGAACTGGTCGTAGCGGGCGAAGCGGCTATTCTCGGGGATGCCCTCGTCGTACTTCCCCGTGAGCATCCCTTGGGCCAAGGGGCTCCACACCACCAGGCCCAGGCCGAACCGCTCGGCCTCGGGCAGGATCTCGCCCTCCACCCGTTCCCGGTAAAGCATGGAGTACTGGGGTTGCTCCACGATGGGGGGGTGGAGGCCGTTTTCCCGGGCGAAGGCCACCGCCTCGGCGATGCGGGGGGCGGGCCATTCGGAGGTGCCCCAGTAGAGGGCGTAGCCCTTTTCCACGATGGTGTGCATGGCGTAGACGATCTCCTCCATGGGCACCTCGGGGTCGTAGCGGTGGGCGAAGAAGATGTCCACGTAGTCGGTCTTTAGCCGCTTGAGGCTTTTGGTGATGCTCTCCAGGAGGTGCTTGCGGCTTAGGCCCCGGTCGTTGGGGTCCTCGGACATGGGCCAGTAGGCCTTGGTGGAGAGGACCAGGGTGTGCCGGGGGAACTCCTTAAGCACCTCCCCCATGATCTCCTCCGCCAGGCCCCGGGCGTAGACGTCGGCGTTGTCAAAGAAGTTCACGCCCCCTTCGTAGGCGATTTTCACGATTTCTCGGACCGTTTCCCTGTCCTTGACCACGTCCCCGAAGGTCACCCAGGCCCCCAGGGAGATCTCGGACACCTTCAGGCCCCACTTGCCCAGTTTCCGGTAGCGCATCTCGCCCATGGCAAGAGGAGTTTACCCCTTGCTCCGGCTGTTGACCAGCGGGTCAGTCCCCCTCCACCTCCAAGACCCCGCCTTCTGCCTGGAAGCCAATGCGCTTGTGGGTGCCGTCGCAGAAGGGCTTGTTGGCCGAGCCCCCACAGCGGCAGAGGAAGACCCGGGGCTTTTCCAAGACCTCTTCCTTTTCCCCAACACGCACCCGGAAGCGGGTGCCCTCGAGGCGGATGGGCCCGTTTTCCACCAGTTCCAGACGCATGCTTTCATGGTACTTGAGGTCTTGGAAGGGGGGTATGGGAGCTACGGCACCTTTCTTTACCCTTGCTGTGCTAAGGTGGAGGGCAAGGAGGTTGGGGGATGGTAGAAACGCAGGAGGCGGTCATCCGGATTACCCCGCTAGCGGCGGAAAAGGCCAAGGAGATCCTGGCCCGCTACGGCAAGGAGCATGCGGCCATCCGCGTCTACATCAAGTCCGGAGGGTGCTCCGGGTTCCAGTACGGCATGGCCGTGGACGAGCGGGAGCTGGAGGGGGACACCTTCGTGGAGATGCACGGGGTGCGCCTGGTGGTGGACCCCATGTCCTTGCCCTACCTGGTGGGCTCCGAGATTGACTGGGTGGAAAGCCTCATGGGGGGCGGCTTCACCGTGAACAACCCCAACGCCGCCAGCACCTGTGGCTGCGGCCACTCCTTCCGCACCAAGGACCAGGAGGGCGAGGCCCGCACCTGCGGCCACTAAGCCTTTCGCATCGTTATTTGGGGGGCCTGGTTTCAGGCCCCTTTACCTTTACCCCATTGACCCCCAGAATGGGCGCCGTATAATGACCTCGGCCACTAAGGAGAGTGCCGCACACACGAAAGGAGGCAGTATGAGGAAACTAGGCAAACTGGCTGTACTCGGTTTAACCGCCATGGGGCTAGCCCTGGCGGGGCCCCAGGACAACAGCTTGGTCATCGGGGCTTCCCAGGAACCCCGGGTGCTGGCGGGGGACTTCCTCTCCATCATCTCCAACCAGGCCATCAAGAGCGAGATTGAGGGCTATCTCTTCGCCCCCTTCATCGGCTTTAACGCCGACAGCCAGAACTTCCCCGTTCTGGCCACCGAGGTGCCCACCCAGCAGAACGGGCGCTTGCGGGTGACGGACATCGGCGGGGGCAAGAAGCGGCTGGAGATGGACCTCACCATCCGCCCAGACGCCCGCTGGTCCGACGGCAAGCCCATCACCACCGAGGACGTGCAGTTCTACTTTGAGGTGGGCAAGGCCAAGGGGATGCCCGTCCTGAACCCCGACTACTGGGAGCGGGTAAGCCTAAAGGTAAAGGATGCCCGGAACTTCACCGTTATCTTTGAGCCCGCCTACTACTACGACACCTACGGCGGCACCTACGGCTCCCCCATCGGCTATGCTCCCAAGCACATCATGGGCGCAGAGTGGGAGAAGGTGAAGGCGGCGGCCCGCAACCTGGACCCCGACAAGGACGCGGAGAAGCTCAACGAGCTTTACCGCAACTTCTTCCTCAAGTTCTCTACGCCCCAGGCCCTGAACCGGGGGGCCATGGTGTACTCCGGGCCCTTTAAGCTCAAGCGCTGGGTGCCGGGCAACTCCGTGGAGATGGAGCGGAACCCCAACTTCCCCATCAAGCCGGAAGGTGGGGAGAGCCGCTACGTGCAGAAGGTGGTCTACCGCTTCATCCAGAACACCAACTCCCTTTTGGTGGCGGTGATCGGCGGGTCCATTGACGCTACCTCCAGCGTTTCCCTCACCTTTGACCAGGCCAGGAGCCGCCAGCTCACCTCCCGTGCCCCCGGCCGCTTTGACATCTGGTTCGTGCCCGGGGCCATCTGGGAGCACATTGACATCAACAAGTTTGAGAACTGCCAGACCGTGCGCGACCTGGGCCTGAACGACAAGCGCACCCGGCAGGCCATCCTCCACGCCCTGAACCGCGAGGGGCTGGTGAAGGCCTTCTTTGACGGGCTTCAGCCCGTGGCCCACACCTGGATTGCCCCCGTCAACCCCCTCTTCAACCCCAACGTCCGGAAGTACGAGTTTGACCTGAAGAAGGCAGAGGCCCTCCTGGCTGAGATGGGCTGGCGCAAGGGCCCGGATGGCATCCTGCAGCGCACCGTGGGCGGGCGCACCGTGCGCTTTGAGATTGAGTACGTGACCACCGCCGGCAACGCCATCCGCGAGCGCACGCAGCAGTTCTTCGCCGAGGACCTGAAGAAGATCGGCATCGCCGTCAAGATCAACAACGCTCCCTCCGCCGTGGTCTTCGCCGACGACTACACCCAGCGGGCTTCGGAGTGCAAGTGGACGGGGATGTTTGAGTTCGCCTGGGTCTCCAACCTGCAGGAGGACGGTGGCCTCTTCCAGTACAGGAACCTGAACACCGGGGCCATCATGGTGCCCACCAAGGAGAACAACTACCAGGGGCAGAACATCGGCGGCTGGCGGAACGACGAGTTTGACCGCCTCACCAGCCAGGCGGTGCTGGAGTTCGACGAGGCCAAGCGGAAGCAGCTCTTCGCCCGGGCGCAGGAGATCTGGGCCGAGGAGCTCCCCGCCCTGCCCCTCTACTTCCGCGCCAACCCCTACGTGGTGCGCCAGGGCCTCGTGAACTACGTGGCCAGCGCCTACTCCGGCGGCTACGGCTACCCCGGCTGGAACGCCTGGGAGATCGGCTGGGCCAGCCGCGGCGCCGTGAAGAAGTGGGACCAGGCGAAGTACGCGCTTTCCATCCGGTAGTCCGGGTGGTATAGTGGGGCCCGCTGGGGTTAACCCCAGCGGGCTTTTTGGTGCCATAAACGGGAGGTACAACGGTGTTTGCCTACACGGTGCGCAGGCTTTTGCAGATGATCCCTTTGCTCTTGGCGGCCAGCGTGGTGATTTACACCCTCTTGGCCCTACAGCCAGGGGACCCTTTGGAGGAACTTAGGCGGCAAAACCCCCGCATGACGGCGGAGCAGTTTGAGGCCCTGAAGCGGGCCTACGGCCTGGATAAGCCCCTCCATATTCGCTACTTCAAGTGGCTTTCCCGCGCCGTGCAGGGGGATTTGGGCTATAGCCGTACCTATGGGATCCCCGCCGCCGAGTACATCTTTGTCCAGCGCTTGCCCAAAACCCTCCTCCTCTCGGGGCTGGCCCTGACCCTGGCCCTGGTGGTGGCCATTCCCGTGGGGGTCTTCTCGGCCGTGCGTCAGTATTCCTTGGCGGACTATGTCATCACCTTCCTCTCCTTTGTGGGCTTTTCCATGCCGGTCTTCTTCCTGGGTATCCTCCTTCTCTACCTCTTTGCCATCTGGCTACCTGACCATATCCCCGGCTTTCCCCGCTTCCCCACGGGGGGTGTTCCCGGGGTGCTTTGGGAGGATGTGCGTTCGGGTGCGGTGAGCCTTTGGGGGTTTCTTGGCCAGTGGGCCTGGCACCTCGTCCTCCCCGTCATCGCCCTTTCCTCCTTGCAGATGGCCGAGTGGACCCGGTTTATGCGGGCCTCTCTCCTGGAGGTCCTCTCCCAGGACTACATCCGTACCGCCCGGGCCAAGGGGCTTTCCGAGCGGGTGGTGCTCTACAAACATGCCCTGAGGAACGCCCTCATCCCCATCGTGACCCTGGTGGGCCTGGCCATCCCGGGGGTTCTGGGCGGGGCCACCATCACCGAGACCATCTTCAGCTACCCGGGTATGGGGCGGGCCATCTTTGACGCTCTGGTGGAGAAGGACTACAACGTGGCCATGGCCGCCTTGGCCTTCTTGGCCCTAATGACCGCTCTTTTTAACCTCCTGGCGGACCTGGCCTATGCGGTGGTGGACCCCCGCATCCGCTATAGCTAGAGGTGAAACATGGCGACCGCAACCACATCCGCTAAGCCCAGGACCTTCTTTAGCCTCTTTTGGCGCCGCTTGCGGCGGCACAAGATGGCCATGGCGGGGCTGGTGGTCATCACCCTCCTCATCCTTATGGCCATTTTTGCCCCCTGGCTTGCGCCCTACGACCCCACGGCCCAGCCCACGGGGGAGGATGTGGGCCAGTACTACTTCAACCCGCCTTCCCGGGAACACCCCTTGGGCACCGATGACCTGGGGCGGGACGTCCTGTCCCGCATCATCTACGGCTCGCGCATCTCGCTCCTGGTGGGCTTTGCCGTGGCCTTCTCCAGCGTGATCCTGGGGACCATCATGGGCACGCTGGCAGGGTACTTCTCCGGGCGCCCCTTGCGGTTTTACCTAGGGCCCTTGCGCCGGGAGCGGGAGGGGTTTTATCCTTGGAGCTTCGCCCTTTGGCGGGTGGTTTCCTGGTTCCTCTACTACGGGGTGCTTTACTTGGCCCTTTCCATCGCCTGGGCCTTGGCCCAAGACGGCATCCGGGCGGGAAGCGTTGGGAGCTACCTGGGCTTTGGGCTCACCCTGGCCCTGGTGCTCTGGGCCGCCTGGTATGGGCTTAAGGGCCAGATGCGGCTGGACCTGGACGTGGCCATCAGCCGCCTCATTGACTTCATGCTCACCATCCCCACCCTGCCTTTGCTCCTGGTGCTTTCCGCCCTCCTCCGGGACCCTGGGGTCAAGGTGGGGCAGTGGGCGCAAGGGGTGTTTGGGGATGCGGCGAGCGTTTTCATCATCATCACCATCCTGGTGCTTTTCGGTTGGCTGGGCACGGCGAGGCTGGTGCGGGGGAACATCCTCTCCTTGCGGGAGCAGGACTACGCCACCGCCGCCCAGGCCCTGGGGGCCACGGACGCCCGCATCATGTTCCGCCACCTGGTGCCCAACACCTTGGCCCCCCTCATCGTCCAGGCTACCCTGCAAGTGGGTGGGGCGATCCTTACGGAGGCGGCGCTTTCCTTCCTGGGCTTTGGCATCCAGCCCCCGGTGGCCACCTGGGGCAACATGCTGACCAACGCCCAGGAGTACATCTTCACCGCCCCTTGGCTGGCCTTGCCCCCTGGCTTCATGATCTTCATCACCGTCTTGGCCTTTAACTACCTGGGGGACGGCCTGCGGGACGCCTTGGACCCGAGGAGCCGGCTTTAGGAGCCTTAGAGCTTAGGGACCGGCTAAAGCCGGTCCCTTTTACCTTCTTGGCATCAGGCGCTCTTCCGGGTAGGCCGCCTCCACGAAGTAAAGCCCTTGGGGAGGAGCCGAGGGGCCAGCGAGGCGGCGGTCTTGGGTTTCCAGGATGGCCTTTAGGCTTTCCGGGGGGCGCTTCCCCAGGCCCACCTCCAGGAGGGTGCCCACCATCCCCCGCACCTGGCCCCTGAGGAAGCTGGTGCCCCTGAAATAGAAGTGGACCTCGAGGCCCCCCTCCCCCTCCACCACAAAGACACGGGCTTCCAAGAGCTCCCTAACCCCCTCCCGCACCTCCTCCTTGGCGAAGCCCAGGAAGTTGTGCCGCCCTAGGAGGAGGGGCAGGGCTTCCTCCAGGGCCTTCAGGTCCAAGGGGCGCCGAAGCCATAGGACCCGGTGGCGCAGGAGGGGGGAGGGGTGGGGCCTTACGAGGACCCGGTAGCGGTAGGCGCGCCAAAGGGCGTCCTTGCGGGCGTGGAAGTCCTGGGCCACTTCCCTGGCGGCGAGGACCTTGAGGTCCTCCGGAAGGAGGCGGTTTAGGGCCTCGGGGACCCGTTCCACGGGGATGGAGCTGAGGAGGTCGGCGTGGAAGGGCATGGCCAAGGCGTGGACCCCAGCGTCCGTGCGGCCTGCGGCCACCGCCTTGGGAAGGGCGCCGATGGCGGCGAGGGCCTTTTCCAGCTCCCCCTGCACGGTGCGGAGGCCTTCCCTTTGCCGCTGGAGCCCGGCGAAGTGGGTTCCGTCGTACTCGGCCAGGATGAGGGTGCGGCGCACGCCTTCAGCTTAGTCCGTGCCCACGGGGGTCTTGGGGCTTTGGCCGTCCAGGGCCACCCCTTCCCCCGCCACCTTCACCGCCACCAAGTCCCCTACCCGGAAGGGGCTTTCCGGGCCTTCCTGCACCAGGACCTCCCGCTCCGGGGCCAAAAGGCGCACCCGGTAGGTGAGGTCGTGCCCCTTGAACTCCCGGGCCACCACCTGGCCCAAGGGGCCGCCTTCCTCCGGGGGGGCGAGGCGGAGGGCCTCGGGGCGTAGGGAGAGGAGCAGGGGCCCATGGGCGGGCTCGGCCAAGGGCACGGGGCCCAGGCAGGTTTCGGCGTGACGGCCTTTTCCCTCGCCCGATAGGAGGTTGGTGCGCCCCAGGAACTGGGCCACGAAGGGGGTCTTGGGCCGGAGGTAGACCTCCTCGGGGGTGCCCACCTGCAAGAGCTTTCCGTCCCGCATCACCCCCAGGCGGTCGGCGAAGGAGAGGGCTTCCTCCTGGTCGTGGGTGACCAGGAGGGCGGTGGTGCCCGTCTCTTTGAGCACCTTGCGCACCTCTTCCCGGGTGGCGGCGCGGAGGCTTGCGTCCAGGCTGGAGAAGGGCTCGTCCAGGAGGACGAGCTTGGGCCCGGGGGCCAGGGCCCGGGCCAAGGCCACCCGCTGCTGTTGCCCGCCGGAAAGCTCCCCCGGCTTGCGGTGCTGGAAGAGGGTCATGCCCACCCGCTCTAAGGCCTTCTGCGCCCTTAGAAGGCGGTCTTTCCCCTTAAGCCCGAAGGCCACGTTGCCCAAGGCGGTGAGGTGGGGGAAGAGGGCGTAGTCTTGGAAGACGAAGCCGATGCCCCGCCTTTCCGGGGGGAGGGGGGTGATGTCCTGGCCTTGGAGGACGACCCTCCCCCCGTCCGGGGTTTCCAGGCCGGCGATAACCCGGAGGAGGGTGGTCTTGCCGCAGCCCGAAGGCCCGAGCAGGGCCAGGATCTCCCCGGGGTAAAGGGCGAGGTCTATCCCCTTAAGCACCTCGTGCTCCCCGAAGCGCTTGCGGATGCCCTCTAGGGTTAAAAGCGGCGCTCGCTCCACAGCAACACCCCAACAAAGGCCGCCGAGAGGAGGACGATAAGGAGGGCGAAGGGGGCGGCCTCGGCGAACATGGCTTCTTGAGTGTAGCTGAAAACCCGGGTGGCCAGGGTGGCGTAGCCCATGGGGGCGAGGAGGAGGGTGATGGGGAGTTCCTTTACCGCCCCGATGAAGGCCAAGGCCCCTCCCGCCACCGCACCCCGCCAAAGCAGGGGAAAGGTGACGCGGAAGAAGGCCCCCGTGGGGGTCTCGCCCAGGGTTCTCGCCGCCTCCTCCAGGCGCCTCGGCACCTGGAGGAGCGCTCCCCTCACCGGGCCTAGGCTTTCCGCCAGGAAGTGGAAGGCGAGGACCAGGACCAAGAGGGGCAGGGTGCCGTAGAGGAAGGGGAGGCCTCGCAGGCTGAAGAAGATCCAGGCTAGAGCAAATGCCAGGGGCGGGATGGCGTACCCTAGGTAGGCGATGCGTTCTAACATCCGGGATAGGCCAAGGGGGTACCGCGTGGCTAGGTAAGCGATGGGCAGGGCCATGCCCACGGCCAGGAGGCTTGCGGGTAAGGCAGCAAGGGCGGAGTGGAGGAGGGCTTCGCCGACCCCATAAAGCCTTTCCATGGGAAAACGCTGGGCCAAGTAGAAGAGCACGAAGAGGGGAAAGATCAGGCCGAAAAGAAGTGGCAGGGTTAGTACGAGATAGGCTATAGGGGCAAAGATGCCTAAGTGGACGGGCTTTGCTTTTCGGCTAGCTCCTCGTCCTGTACGCCCTATGGTGAGGCGTCGGAGGAAGAGCCCTTCTAGGGCGAGTAACCCTCCTGTGAGGAGAAGGAGCATTAGGGCTAGCCAAGCAGCGTATACCCGGTCAAAAGCGGCGTTGTATTGCAGGTAGATGGCGTAGGAGAAGGTTTCGTAGCGCAACAAGCTCACGGTACCGAAGTCCCCCAGCACGTGAAGGCCCACTACGAGGTAACCCGAAAGCAGAGCGGGCAGGAGTTGGGGAAAAGCTGCCCGGAGGAAAGCTTGCCATGGTTTGAGACCAAGTGTCCGTGCAGCTTCTTCCAGCGTGGGGTCCAAACCCAAAAAGGCGGCCCGGAGGGAAAGGAAGAGATACGGATAGGTAAATAGGGAAAGGATCAGAAGCGCTCCCCAATAGCCTTCTGGGCGTGGCAAGGGAAGGAGGCTGGACGGGCCTGTGGCTGCTAAATAGACATAGGCTCCCACGTATCCCGGAATGGCCAGGGGAAGGCTAAGGAGGGTGGTGAGGAGGCGTTTTCCTTTCAGATCTGTGCGCGTGGTGAGAAAGGCCAAAGGTAGGGCGATGAGGGTGGTGAGGGCCAGGACCCCTACGAGGAGGGCTAAGGTGTTGAGGAGGAGTTCTAGGTTTTTGGGTCGGAGGACGATTTCCCTTAGGGTGTGAGGGTCGGCCTCGAGGGCTCTAAGGACCAGGTAGACGAGGGGCAGGGCCACCCCGCCCCCCGTGAGGAGGGCGGGGATTAGGAAGGGTAGGAGCCCCGAGCGGTGGGTTAGCGGATGAACGTTCAAGGTCTAGAGGATACCCAGTTCGCGCATGAGCTGCAGCGCCTGTTCCAGGGGAAGCTTCTCAAAGTCCAGGTTTGGCGTCTTCTTGAGTGCCTCTTCCAGGGGCAGGAGCCTGGGGTCAGGAACCACGTCCTGAACCACGGGGTACTCACCGATGTTGCCCACGAAGTACTGCTGTCCCTTCGGGGAGAGGAGGTAGGTGAGGAAGCGGGTGGCAGCGCTCAGGTTGCGGCTGTTGCGGTGGATGCCCGCACCCGTCACCAGGGCGAGATTCCCTACATCTCCGTCCCGGAAAGATGCCATGCCCACCTGAAAGCCTGCCCGTTGGAAGCGTACCACGTAGTAGTGGTTGGTGGAGGCGAGGTCAATTTCTCCAGCCCGGATGGCGTCCACCATGGCTACGTTAGAGGAGCCGTAGCTTTTGGGGTTAAGGGCCTTAAAAGCGGTGAGCCATTGGCGTGCTGCCTGCTCCCCATGGAGGAGGATAATGGCAGCCACCATGTCCTGGAAGCTAGAGTAGGTGGGGGTCCAACCTATCCTCCCCTGAAGACCCTTTTCCTGGACAAAGCGGGGTAGGTCTAGAAGGCTTTGAGGCAACTCCTCAGGCTTGAACTTTTGGGGGTTATAAGCCAAGACCCGAAGGCGCACGGTTACGGGTACCCACCGCTTGGAAGCGGGGATGAAGCCCACCGGCCGCTTGAGGAGGTTCTCGCTTAGAGGGCGGAGGAGGTTTAAGGCGGCAGCACGGCCTAAGGCGCCGGATGTGTTTAGCCAGACCACGTCTGCCGGAGACCGGCTCCCTTCCTCTTGGAGGGCCGCAAGGATTTGGGCGTCGGATCCGTAGCGAACCTGGACGCGGATGCCGGTTTCCCGCTGGAACTGCTGCACCAGGGGACCCACTAAGCTTTCACCCCGGCCAGAGTAAATCGTAAGGGTTTGTTGCTGAGCCAAGCCTAAACCAAGGCCTGCCAAGCCAAGGAGACCTACGAGGAAACTTCTCCGCACCATGGTTACCTCCAAAAGGAGAGGGCGCCCTCTCGGGGAACCACTCTAAGGGGGGTGAGCTATAAAGTCAAGTATTCCGGTCGGATTTTCTAAGTTTAAAAGCGATAATCACTTGCAACCAGGGAAGGACCCCCGCCAGGTCCTGCGGCCAGAAGGGGGCTTCCCCCGAGTAGACCAGGGGCACGGGGTTTCGGGTGTGCCTGGGGTGCCAGGGCTCTTCGGCGTTGCCGTGGTCCGAGGTAAGGAGAAGCTCGCCCCCTTCGGCCAGAAAGCCTTCTAGGAAGCGGGATAGCTCCCGAAAGCGCTCCCCTAACGTTTCGGGGGCGCGGTGGGCCGCCAGGTCCAAAGCCCAGTATTCCAGGACCACGAGGTCAAAGGCCCGGGACAGGCTGGCCGCCCGCGCGCCCATGCCGTAGGGATCTGCCCAGAAGGCGGGGGGAAGGGCCAAGGGGTGGCCTAAGGGGAGGAGGGGGAGGCCCGCCAGGCTTGCCGCCTGGGCGAAGGCGGAAAGGAGAAGCCGCCTCCCTTCCGTGGCCCGCCTGAGGTATTCCGGCCGGTAGGCGTTGGCGTGGAGGACCTTTAGGCCCGCCTCTTTAGCCCAGGCGTAAAGGCTTCGCCGGAGGAGGGGTCTAAGCCTGGGGCTAGGGAAGGGCCCCTGGTGGTGGCCGAGGAGCTGGGCGGCGTTGACCCCGGTGAGGAGGGTGGTCTGCCCCGTGCCCGACTGGGGGAGGCCCTCCACCCCCAAGGTGGCGTCCAGGGGCTTAGGGGAAAGCTCCAAAAGGAGGGGGAAGAGGCCTTCTAGCGCTTCCCCGAGCCCCAGGCCGTCCACGAAGAGGAAGAGCACAAGGCCAGTGTAAAGGTGCTTTGCCTTTCTATGGGCTTGGGGGATTTGGGTATTCTGGAACCGGAGGTAAAGCTATGCCGGTGCGCCAAGCGAATGCGGTATGGGAAGGCGGTCTCCGTCAGGGCAAGGGTATCATGCGGCTCCAGAGCCAGGCCTTTGAGGGGCCCTATTCCTTCCCCTCGCGCTTTGAGGAGGGGGAGGGCACGAACCCGGAAGAGCTCATCGCCGCAGCCCATGCGGGTTGCTTCTCCATGGCCTTGGCCGCCAGCCTGGAGCGGGAGGGCTTCCCCCCCAAGCGGGTTTCCACCGAGGCCCGGGTGCACCTGGAGATGGTGGAAGGAAAGCCCACCCTCACCCGGATTGAGCTCTTGACCGAGGCGGAGGTGCCCGGGATTAGTCCCGAGAAGTTCCAAGAGATCGCCCAGGCGGCCAAGGAAGGCTGCCCCGTCTCCCGGGCTCTGGCGGCGGTGAAGGAGATTACCCTTCAGGCCAGGCTGGTCTAGGCCTCCCCTTTCCAGAGGAGGCGGCCGCAGGAGGGGCAGCGGGTGAGCTGCCCCTGGATCACCTTTTGCGCCACGTGGGTGGGGAGGACCACGTTGCACCCCTCGCAGCGGAAGACCTGGCCCTGCCGGGCCATGCGCACGATCCCCATGCCCTTGCGGGCCCGGCGGATGGCCTCGTACTCCTTGAGGACGGGGGCGGGGATGCCTTGGGCCAAGGCCGCCCGTTCCTCTAGCCTGGCCTGTATTTCCGCCTTAAGGGCTTCCACCCGCACCCGATTGGCCTCCAGGAGTTCCTCCAGCCTGGGCCTAAGCTGGGCGAGCTCGGCTTCCAAGCGGGCGATCTCGGCCTCCAGGTTCTCCATGGCCTCCATGATGGGGGTGGAGAGCTCCAGGAGCTCGCGGATGCGGTCCTTGATCTGCTGGATGCGGTTCTCGTACTGGGTCTGCTCCCGGGCGCTTTGCGCTTGGCGCTGCTCGGCCTCCGCCTGCTTTTCCTTGGCGGTGAGGTCCTCTATGTCCAGGCTGTGGCGGTTGTACTCCTTCCGTAGCTCCGCCTGGCGCTCCAGCAGGTCCTCCAGTTCCCTTTCCAGGGCTTCCACCTGGGACTTTACGGAAAGCAACTCCTCGGGGAGGCTTTCCGCTTCTTGCTGGAGCCTATCTATTTCCAAATCCTTCTCTTGGAGCCCGAAGAGGGCCTTGAGCGCCTCATGTTGTCCCCTGTGGGGAGCGTCCGGCCCGTTCACGCTTCCCATTCTAACCCCGTGAGGAAGGGGTTCGTGCGGGCCTCGAGGCCCAGGGTGGTGGAGGGCCCGTGCCCCGGGTGGACCTGGGTGTCCGGGGGAAGGGCGAGAAGGCGCTTTAGGGAGGCGAAGAGGGCCTGGGGGTCGGCTCCGGGAAGGTCGTAGCGGCCGATGCTTCCCCGGAAGAGGAGGTCCCCGGAAAAGACCGCTTGGCCTTTGGGGTCCAGGAAGGCCACGTGCCCAGGGCTATGCCCGGGGAGGTGGAGGACCTGGAGGCCAAAAAGCTCCATCCCCTCCGCCAGGGGCTCCACGGGCAAGGGGGGTTTGGGGATGGCGAAGCCCCAGGCTTGCGCCGCTTCCGCCGCCCGCTCGTAAAGGGGAAGGTCCAGGGGGTGGAGGTAGACGGGTAGGCCAAAGGCGGCCACCAAGGGGGCCACGGCCCCCACGTGGTCAAAGTGGGCGTGGGTGAGGAGGATGGCCTTTGGGGCGAGGCCCGTTTGGGCGAGGAGGGCCAGGATCCTCTCGGGCTCGTCCCCCGGGTCTATGAGGACCGCCCCCTCGGGGGTTTCCACCAGGTAGGCGTTCGCCGCCAAGGGGCCTAGGACCAGGCGGTGGGCCCTCATGGTTCCGTGGGTAGCCCCTCCTGCAGCCACTCGTGCATGGAGCCCAGGTAGTTCTGGGCCCTTACCCCCAGGCTCCGCAGGACGAAGAAGGCCACGGCGCTCCGGGCCCCGGAGTGGCAGTAGACCCCCACCTCCTGCCCGGGCTCCAGGCCGAGCCGCTCTAGAAGGCCTTCAGGGTTGAGGAAGTGCTCTAGGGGAACGTTCCGGCTTCCGGGGATGCGCCCGCCCCGGGGGCAGCAGGGGGGGTGGACCTTCCCCTGATACTCCTCGGGGCTTCGCACGTCCAGGAGGAGGGGGTGGCGGGCGGCCTCGTCGGCGGTGAGGAGCCAGTCCCGCCTTAGGCGGGCCTCCACCTGGGTGCGCTCGGGTTTGGGTTCCTCCGTTTCCGTGGCGTAGGGCTCCCACCCCTCGGTCCAGAGCTCCACCTCGAGGCCCCCCAGGCCCAGGAAGAAGGCGGTGCGGCAAAGCCGGCTGGTGAGGCCCTCATCGTAGAGGACCACGGGGCTTTGGAGGCCGAGGCTTTGGAAAAGCTCGGTGAGGCCCGCCTCCAGCGCTTTCAGCTCCGCCTCCTCCCGCAGGCGGAGCCGGGGGGCGGAGAGGTCCAGGTGGCGGGCCCCCGGCAGGTGCCCCGCCTCGTAGGCGGCCCGGGGTCGGGTGTCCACCAAAACGGCGCCTTGGGGAAGCTTCATGCCCTTGATTATAGGGGACGCAAGGGTAGGCGCTTCCGGATGAGGATACTTGACAAAAGGAGGCGCAGGTGATATAAGCGTAATCGGAGGTGATGCGTATGGCCCTGGTGCGTAGGGACGCTCGCCCTCTGGAGATCACGCCCTTTAGGACCTGGGGCCCCTTCTCCCTCCTGGAAGAGGCCAACCGGCTCTTTGAGGAGGTCTTGGGCGACTTGGGCCGGCCCGCTGTGGCCTACGTGGCCCCCGCGGACCTCTACGAGACGGACGAGGCCCTGGTCCTGGAGATGGCGGTGCCGGGCCTTGCCCCCGAGGACCTGGAGGTGAGCCTCGAGGGCAACAAGCTCACCGTCCGGGGCCAGGTGAAGCCGGCCCAGGACGTGGGGGTGCGCCGCTACTACCTCCAGGAGATCCCCCACGGCTCCTTCGTGCGCACCTTTACCCTGCCCGTGGAGGTCAAGGGGGACGAGGCCAAGGCGGAGTTCCGCCACGGCATCCTCCGGCTCACCCTGCCCAAGGTGGCGGAGGCCCGGGCCAAGCGGATCCCCATCCAGGTGGTCCAGTAAGGGCCTAAAGGGCTAACCCCCAGGCTAGTCCTGGGGGTTTTTAGCTTTCAAGGCCCCTTCCAGGCGCCTTAGGGCCTCTTCCAACACCTCGGGGTAGGTGGCGAAGTTGAGGCGCACGTACCGGTCGTACCCTTCCCCGAAGCTCTCCCCGGGGTTTAGCGCCACCCGGGCCTCCTGGAGGAAAAAGGCGGCGGCCTTGGGGATTTCCGTCTTTATCCAGGCCAGGTAGGTGCCCTCAGGGGGGAAGTGCCCTAGGCCCACCCGCCTGGCCCAGGCCGCCACCCGCTCCCGGTTGGCCTTAAGGCGGGCGAGGATTTCCCGGAGCCAGGGCTCCCCTTCCCGCAAGGCCGCCTTCCAGGCGGCCATGGCCAAGACGTTGGGGAAGGTATGGGGGAGGTGGCGCTTCAGGGCCTCCACCAGGGGCTTGGGCCCCACCACGGCCCCCAGGGGTAGCCCCGCCAGGTTGTAGGCCTTGCCCGGGCCCAGGAGGGTGAGGGTGCGCTCGGGGAGGAAGCGGGCCAGGGGCACGTGGGGCCTTTCGTAGGTGAGGGGGGCGTGGAGCTCGTCGGAAACCACGATGAGGTCGTGCCTGCGGGCGATGGCGGCGAGGGCGGCAAGCTCCTCCTCGGTGAAGACCCGGCCCGTGGGGTTTTGCGGGTGGCAGAAGAGGAGGAGGCGGCTGGCGAAGGCGAGGCGCTCTAGGCCGGGAAGGTCCAGGCGGTAGCCCTCCTCCGTTTCCCGCAAGGGGTTGGCGAGAAGGGTGCGCTTCTGCTCGCGGATGGCGGCGAGGAAGGGGGGGTAGATGGGAAGCTGGGTCAAGACCCCTTGGCCAGGGGCGGTGAAGGCGGCCACGGCGGCGTAAAGCCCCACCACCACCCCGGGCATGAAGGCCACCTCCCCTTGCAGGCCCGTCTGTTCCAGGAGGAGGGCCTTGAGCTCGGGGTCCCCTTCCCGGGGCGGATAGCCCAAAAACCCCTCCGCCCGCTCCTTCAGGGCCCGCACGATGGGCTCGGCCACGGGGAAGTCCATGTCCGCAACCCACAGGGGCAACACGTCCTCGGGGTAGGCGCTCCACTTCAGGGAGTCCTTGCGGGGCGGTAGCGTCATGGGTTTATCTTACCCGGGGCCTAGGTGTGGTCCTGGACCACCTTGAGCCCCAGGGCCTTTAGCCTTTCCACCAGGGCCCGCACCGCCCCTTTCACCCCCTCGGTGATGAGGGGGCTTCCAAAGCGGCTCACCCCGGCGTAGACGCCGTGGGCGCTTGGCCGCACCTCCAGGAGGAGGTCTTGGGTGAGGTCCTCCTCCTCGAGGTGGGTGAGGACATAAAACCCCTTTTCTCCCTTTGCGGTTTCCAAAAACACCGCCACCCCGCCCGGCACCGGCACGGGGGTTTTCCCTAGCTCCAGGGCCTCGGGCAGGCTTCCTTCCAAGAGGGCGTGGGCCACAGCGTACCTCCTTATGGGGGGCCAAGGGGTGGGGTCCTCCCCCACCTTGGTGAAGACGGCGTGGAAGAAGGGGCGCCCCGCTTCCCGCCACTTGAGGGCGTACTTGGTCCTCAGGTGGGCCTCGGGGGGCGGCTTCACCTCCACCCGGTAAAGCCCCGTCTTGGCCGCCTCCTCGAGGGCGAAGCGGAAGTACGCCTCGTGGTCCGTGGTGAGGAGGAGGCTTCCCCCTTCCCGAAGCCGGGTGGAAAGCCTGCGGAAAAAGCCTTCCTGGAGAAGGCGCCTTTCCTGGTGCCGCTTCTTGGGCCAGGGGTCGGGGAAGTTCACGATGACTTCCTGCAGGCTTCCCGGGGGCACCAGGTTCCTTAGGGCGAAGGGGCCTTCCCCGTGATAAAGGCGCACGTTTTCCACACCAAAGCGGCGCATCCTCCTGTAGGCCCTGAGGACGCTCGCCGCCGAAACCTCGGCCCCCAGGACGAGCCAACCCGGACGGGCCAGGGCGTACTCCAGGGTGAAGCGCCCATCCCCAAAGCCGATCTCCAAGGCCAAGGGGCCTTCCCGCCCGAAGAGGTCCCGGGGAGCGGGCGGCCAGGTGGGGAGGAGGGCGGGGCGCACCAGCACGAGGGGGCATTATACAGGGCTTTCAAACCCCTTTCACAGGCCGGGCCTAGGGTGAGGCTAGAGGAGGTGCCCATGGCCCTATTTGGAAGCCTCAATTCCCTGCCCCTGGAGGAAATTTTGCAGATGCTTTCCCACAAGGAGGGGGCCTTGGAGATTTGGAACCTCAAGGGGATGCCCGCCACCACCCTGTACCTCAAGCCGGGCTTTATCCGCTCCGTGGACCAAAACGGCAAGCCCCTGGATCCCGTGGCGGCCAAGGCAACCCTTCAAGCCCTGCTTTCCGCCCGGGAGGGGAGCTTTGAGTTCCTGCCGGGGGCAAGGCCTTCCCACAAGGTGCGCTTAAATCTGCCCGTGGAGAAGGTGCTCTTGGGCTTTATCACCCTCCAAGACGAGCTAGAGCGGTACCGGCCATTCCTGCCCCACCCCGAGGCCCTTTTCCAGGCGGCGGGAAACTTTCCCAAGGACCCCCGTTTTAAGGAGTTCTTCTGTCAAGCCCTTCCCCACCTGGAGCGAGGCGCCTCGGCGCAGGAGCTCGCGCAAAAGCTCCAGCTACCCCTGGACCACGTGCGCCTCTACCTATATCGGCTTCAGC
This sequence comes from Thermus hydrothermalis, assembly GCF_022760925.1. NCBI lineage: Bacteria > Thermotogati > Deinococcota > Deinococci > Thermales > Thermaceae > Thermus > Thermus hydrothermalis. The sequence continues at coordinate 62,163 of NZ_JAKTNT010000008.1, forward strand.
TTTTGGGGATGGTGGAGCGCCTTGAGGGCCAGGAAAGGGGTCAACTTGCTCGGGGCTTGATGGCCCAGCTTAGAGGCCTGTGGAACCGAAAGGGGTAGCTATGCGCCTCTTGGTGGTGGACGATGACCCGGTGCAGCGCCGCCTCCTCATGCGGGCCCTAGCCCCCTTGGAGGTGGAGGTGGTGGAGGCCAGGAATGGCCAGGAGGCCCTGGACCTTTTCAGGGATGGCTTGCCCCACGTGGTCCTCACCGACCTCCATATGCCCGTGATGGACGGGCTGGAGCTCACGCGGCGGGTCAAGTCCCAAGACCCGCTCCTTCCCGTCATCCTCCTCACCGCCGACGGCGAGCGGGAGATGCGGCTAAAGGGGATTGAGGCGGGGGCGGACGATCTCCTAAACCGGCCCGTGGACCTGGCGGAACTCCGCCTTAGGGTCAAGGGGCACCTGGAAAGACGGCGCCTCCAGGAACGCCTGGAGGACCTGGAGCGCACCCTGCTCGCCCTCATGCGGGCGGTGGAGATGAAGGACGCCTACACCGCCGGCCACAGGGAAAGGGTGGCCCGCTACGCCCTTTGGACGGCGGAGGAGCTGGGTGCCCGGGAGGAGGAGCGTAGGGACCTCTACCTGGGGGCTTTGCTGCACGATGTGGGGAAGATCGCCATTCCCGACCACATCCTGCGGGGCGGCTACACCCTCACGGAGGCGGAGTGGCGCCTTATCCGGGAGCACCCGGTGAAGGGGGACGAGATCCTGAAGCCCCTCAGGGCCTACCCCCGCCTCCGCCCCTACGTGCGCTGGCACCACGAGAAGCTGGACGGCTCCGGCTACCCGGACGGGATCACCGAGGTGCCCCCTTTGGTCCAAGCGGTGGCCGTCGCCGACATCTACGATGCCCTTACCAGCGTGCGCACCTACCGCCACCCGGCAAGGCCAGAGGAGGCCCTGGAAGCCCTGAGGAAGGAAGCGGACCAGGGCCGGCTTTCCCAGGAAGTGGTGCGGGCTTTTAGGAGCGCCCTTTTGCGAAACCGCGCCCTGCGTTAAAGCCCGTACTCCTCCCAGCGGGCCTCCACCAGGGCCTGCACCTTGGGGTCCATGCGGATCCGCTCGGGCCAGACCCGCTGGAAGCCCTCCTCGGGGAGCTTCCGGGTGCCGTCCAGGACCAGCACGGGGCCTTCCACCCCGGGCATCACCCGGGCGTCCCGCTCGGGGTCAATGTTGTTGAGCACGGCCCAAAGGAGCTCTTCCGGGGTCAGGGCGGTGTCGGCGTCTGCGAGGAGGAGGAGGCGGATGCCGGCGCTTTGGGGTGCCTTTAGGAGCCTTTCCGCCACCTCCCAGGCCTGGTGGGGCCGCCTCTTCTCCAAGGCCACCCCCCAAAGCCCCGGCCACTGCCGTTGGGCGAGGGCCTCCGGGTCCTCCGGGAGGGCGGCGTGGGCCTTGGGGGTGAAGGGCACCTCTCCTCCTTCTTCGGGGAGCTTGCGCGTGCCGTCTAGGAAGAGCTTCCCCCCGAAGGCGAAGGCGCGGGCACTATGGTCCAGGACGTCCACGGGGCCCCGGAGGAGGAGGGTGTCGCGGCCGGGGAGGGCGTGCTTTAGGGCTTCCAGGAGGGCGGCGAAGCCGGGTTTCACGGGCACCTCCCCGTCCACCGCCACAATGACCTTGGCAAACATCATCTGTCCGAGGCCCAGCATCCCGTAGGCCACCTTGTAGGCCTGGCCCGGGTACGCCTTCCTTAGGCTCACGTTCACCCAGTTGTGGGCCACTCCCTCGGGGGGCATGTGGTAGTCCACCACCTCGGGCAACACGAGGCGCAGGGCGGGGAGGAAGAGCCTTTCCGTGGCCTCAATGAGGTAGGCGTCCTCCATGGGGGGTACCCCCACGATGGTGGCGGGGTAGATGGCTCCCTTGCGGTGGGTGAGGGCGGTGACGTGGAAGCGGGGGTAAAGGTCCACGGGGGTGTAGAAGCCCGTGTGGTCGCCAAAGGGGCCTTCCTCCACCAAGGGCTCCTCCGGGTCAATGTAGCCCTCGAGGACGAACTCCGCCTCCGCCGGCACCGGGAGGTCCACCGTGACCCCCCGGGCGAGCTCCAGGGGAGCCCCCCGGAGGAAGCCCGCCAGGTGGAACTCGCTCACCCCGGGCAGAGGAGGAAGGGGGGCGGTGGCGGCGTAGGTGAGGACCGGGTCCCCCCCAAGGGCCACGGCCACCTCCAGCTTTTTCCCCATTTTTTTGGCCTTCTCCAGGTGGCGCCGGCCCACCTTGTGGAGTTGCCAGTGCATGGCGGTGCTCCTTTGGTCCAGCACCTGCATGCGGTACATGCCGAGGTTGATCTCCCCCGTCTCCGGGTCCTTGGTGATGACGAGGGGCAGGGTGAGGAAGGGCCCCCCGTCCAGGGGCCAGCACTTGAGGACGGGGAGGCGGCTTAGGTCCACCGCTTCGCCCCGATAGACCACCTCCTGCACCGGGGCGCGGCGCACCCGCCTGGGGAAAAAGCCCCTGAGGAGGGGGAGCTTGGGGAGAAGCCCCATGAGGGCGGAAAGCCCCCCCTTGCCCGGGTTCAGGGCCAGGAGGGCCTCCACCTTCTTGGCCAGCGCGTCCAGGTCCTCCACCCCCAGGGCGAAGGCCGTGCGCTCCCGGGTGCCGAAGAGGCCGATGGCCACCGGAAAGTCCTTTTCCAAAACCCGCTCAAAGAGGAGGGCAGGGCCGCCTTGCTTCACCATCCGGTCGGCGATCTCGGTGATTTCCAGCTCGGCGCTCACCGGGACCCGGATGCGCTTAAGCTCGCCCCGGGCCTCCAGGGCTTCCAGGTAGGCCCTCAGGTTCCTGAACACGCCCCTAAGCTTACCCAAAGCCCCAAGGGGCCAAAAGGGGCCTAGACCTCCAACACCCGGTGCTCCAACCGGAAGGCTTCGGGGCTTCCGTGGACCAAGACCGCCTCCAGGCGCACGGGGAGGTCGTCCCGTCCGAGGAGGTAGCGGGCGCTTTGGAGGAGGCGGGAAAGCTTCCTAGGGGTGAGGGCCTCGAGGGGGGTGCCGAAGCGGTCCGTGCGCCGTTGCTTCACCTCCACCACCACGTAAACCCCATCCTTTTCCATAAAAAGGTCCACCTCCCCGAAGGGGGTGCGGCGGTTTTGCCCAAGGAGCCGGTAGCCCTTTTGCCGGAGGTGGGCCAAGGCCGCCTCCTCCGCCCACCGCCCCTTCACGGCGCCCACTCCTGGAAGAGGACCCCGTCCAGGTAGAGCCGGAAACGGGCCTCCCCTCGCACGGGGTAGGTGCCTTCAAGCCTAAGCCCCGCTTGGCCTATCCCCTCGTAGACCACCCGTTCCCCATTTCCGTCCAAAAGGACCAGGCGCACCTCCCGTCCCTCCGCTTCCGGCGGGAGGTCTAGGGCCAAGGAAACGCTCCTTTCCGCCCCAGGGGGAGGCGAAGGGGGCAGGAGCACCTCGCCCCGGACCGCTACCCGGAGGCGCACCCCGCTCCCTTCGGGCATGGGGGTGCCGGGGGCGGGTTCTTGGGCGATCACCGTGTCCTGGGGGGCGCCGGAGGGCACCTCCTCCACCTCCACCTTGAGCCCAGCGGCGTTGAGGAGGAAGAGGGCCTCCTTGCGGGAAAGCCCCACCAGGCGGGGCAAGGGCCAGGTGGGCCCGGAGGGGGCCCCCTGGGAGAGGAGGAGCCGCACCCCGCCCCCCGGGGCCAAGGGGGTGCCGGCCGGGGGGAAGGCGGCGAGGACCGTGCCTAGGGGTTCTGGGCTCGGGAGCTCCGCTATCCCCTCCACCCGGAAGCCGAGGGCCCTAAGCCTGGCCTCCGCCTCTTCCCGCCTAAGGCCCAAAAGCTCGGGTACCGGGTTCAGCCGCGCCTGGTTGAGGGTGAGGCGCACCGTCCGGCCGGCCCTTAAGCGGGTGCCGGGCGGGGGGTCTTGGGCCAGGACCACCTCCTTGGGCTTGGTGGGGTCGTTCCCCTCTTCCACCGCGAGCGTTAGCCCGGTGTCCTTCAGGAGGAGGAAGGCTTCCCGGGCGCTTTTGCCCACCAGGTCGGGGACGGTGTACTCGGGGGGGTTGAAGTAGCGGTAGAGGCCTTGGGAGAGGAGGAAAACCCCTAGGGCGAGGAGGAAGACCCCGGGGGCCACCCCCAGGAGGCGGGGCCTTCGCCCGGGCGTGAGGGAGGAAGCCTTTTTCCCCAGGGGCCAGGGGGCGAGGTAGGCGACGCCGTCTTCCGCCATGGCCAGGTGCTCCCGGCCGAAGCCCAAGGGGGCCAGGGCCTCCAGGGCCTTCTTGGGCGGGGCCTTGCGGGAAAGGGGCTTTTCCGGGAAGAAGGCGTAGTGGCGGCCGGGTTTGGCGGAGACGTGGGCCTCGAGGAGCCCCAGCTCCATGAGGCGCCTTAGGGCCGCCCGGTAGCGGTAAAAGCGCTCCTTGTCCTCGGGGGTCTTCACGTCAAAGAAAAAGACGAGCCCGCCCTCCACCCGGTAGAGGGTGATGCCCTCCCGGCTTTCCAAGGTTTCCAGCACCGGGTAGCGGTCGTCCAAGACCATGCGCCGCCGATTATACCCCCCACTTGTCCCCGCCCCGTATACTCTAAAGGGTTATGTGGGACGTGCTTGTGGTGGGCGGTGGACCTTCGGGCCTTTCTGCGGCCCTTTTCCTGGCCCGGGCGGGCCTGAAGACCTTGGTTCTGGATGGCGGGCGCTCCCAGGTCCTCCAGGTGAGCCAGGTGCCCAACTACCCTGGGCTTCTGGACGAGCCCTCGGGAGAAGAGCTCCTCGCCCGCTTGAGGGCCCACGCCGAGCGCTACGGGGCCGAGGTGCGCCGGGGGGTGGTGAAGGGGGTCAGGGACCTGGGCGGGGTGTTTGAGGTGGAGACGGAGGAGGGCGTGGTGGAGGCGGAAAGGCTTCTCCTTTGCACCCACAAAGACCCCACCCTCCCCTCCCTCCTGGGCCTTAACCGCAAGGGCACCTTCATTGACACCGACGAGGGGGGGCGCACCAGCTACCCCCGGGTCTACGCCGCCGGGGTGGCCCGGGGCAAGGTGCCGGGCCACGCCATCGTGAGCGCCGGGGACGGGGCCTACGTGGCGGTGCACCTCATCTCCGACCTGCGGGGCGAGCCCTACAAGGACCACGCCAAGTAGGGCCTTCCCTTTCTCATCCTTCCCCCGTAGGGTGGGGAAGGTATGCTCCGGCGCCTCCTCTCCCTCACCCGCCCCCTTTACTGGTACTACGAGCGCCGCCTCCTGAAGGAGGTGAAGGGGGGGCCCATGCCCCGGCACCTGGGCCTCATCCTGGACGGGAACCGCCGCTACGCCAAGGCCTTGGGGCTTTCCCCCACCAAGGGGCACGAGTTCGGGGTGCACAAGGCCTACGAGGTCCTGGAGTGGTGCCTGGAGATGGGCATCAGGACGGTTACCGTCTGGGTCTTCTCCACGGACAACTTCAACCGCCCCCCGGAGGAGGTGGAGGAGCTCATGCGCCTCTTCGTGCGGGAGGCGGAAAGGATGGCGGAGGACCACCGGATCCTGGAGCACCAGGTGCAGGTGCGGGTGATCGGGCGGCGGGAGGGGTTTTCCGAGGAGGTGCTCAGGGCCCTTGAGCGCCTGGAGGAAAGCACCCGCCACCACCAGGGCATGGTGCTCAACATCGCCATGGGCTACGGGGGGCGGGAAGAGATTGTGGATGCGGTGAAGAGGCTTCTCCTCGAGGCCGAGGAAAAGGGGCTTAGCCCGGGCCAGGTGGCGGCCTCCCTCACCCCCGAGGAGATCGCCCAAAGGCTTTACACCGCCGGGCTTCCCGACCCCGACTTCATCATCCGCACCTCGGGGGAGATAAGGCTTTCGGGGTTTTTGCTCTGGCAGTCCGCCTACTCCGAGTTCTACTTCGCCGATGTGCTCTGGCCGGAGTTTCGCAAGATTGACTTCCTGCGCGCCCTAAGGAGCTACCAGGCCCGGGAGCGCCGGTTCGGGCGTTGACAAAATGCGGGGCTTCGTATACCCTTACAGGCAAGATGCTGGCCCGTGCGAAAAAACTCGGCCGCCGGGGGGTAGGATAGCCCTCTAAGGGTACCTTATCCCCCGGCCCGAGTTCGGGCCGGTTTTCTTTTTAGGGAGGGGCGCATGCGGGAATGGAAGATTATAGACTCTACGCTTCGGGAAGGCGAGCAGTTTGAGCGGGCGAACTTTTCCACGGAGGACAAGATTGAGATCGCCAAGGCCCTGGACGAGTTCGGCGTGGAGTATATAGAGGTCACCACCCCCATGGCCTCCCCTCAGTCCCGCAAGGATGCGGAAGTCTTGGCCTCCTTGGGCCTAAAGGCCAAGGTGGTGACCCACATCCAAACCCGCCTGGATGCGGCCAAGGTGGCGGTGGAAACCGGGGTGCAAGGGATTGACCTCCTCTTCGGCACCAGCAAGTACCTACGGGCGGCCCACGGCCGGGACATCCCCCGCATCATTGAGGAGGCGCGGGAGGTGATCGGCTACATCCGGGAGCACGCCCCCCACGTGGAGGTGCGCTTCTCCGCCGAGGACACCTTCCGCTCGGACGAGCACGACCTCCTGGCGGTGTACGAGGCCATCGCCCCCTATGTGGACCGGGTGGGCTTGGCGGACACCGTGGGTGTGGCCACCCCGAGGCAGGTCTACGCCTTGGTGCGGGAGGTGCGGCGGGTGGTGGGGCCCAACGTGGACATAGAGTTCCACGGCCACAACGACACGGGTTGCGCCATCGCCAACGCCTACGAGGCCATTGAGGCGGGGGCCACCCACGTGGACACCACCATCCTGGGCATTGGGGAAAGGAACGGCATCACCCCCTTAGGCGGGTTCCTCGCCCGCATGTACACCCTGCAGCCCGAGTACGTGCGGCGGAAGTACAAGCTGGAGATGCTCCCCGAGCTAGACCGCATGGTGGCCAGGATGGTGGGGATAGAGATCCCCTTCAACAACTACATCACCGGGGAGACGGCCTTCAGCCACAAGGCAGGGATGCACCTCAAGGCCATCTACATCAACCCCGAGGCCTACGAGCCCTACCCCCCCGAGGTCTTTGGGGTCAAGCGCAAGCTCATCATCGCCTCCAAGCTCACGGGCCGGCACGCCATCAAGGCGCGGGCGGAGGAACTCGGCCTCCACTATGGGGAGGAGGAGCTTCACCGCATCACCCAGCACATCAAGGCCTTGGCGGACCGGGGGCAGCTCACCTTGGAGGAGCTAGACCGCATCCTCAGGGAGTGGATCACGGCATGAGCCTAAAGGCGGCGGAACTCTTCTTCGGTGAGGCCTATCTGTTGCAGGATTTTCTTAAAGGTTCCCTTGGGCAGCTCTCCGCTGTGGAAGGGTACCACCACCATACGCCCATCGGGATGCGTATAAAGGCGGTGGCTCCCTTTACCCATCCGTTCGGTAAAGCCCAGGCGTTTGAGCTTGCGAGCCACCTCCTCTGGCCTAGGCGGCATCCACGCTTACCTCGGCTACCTGGACATCGGCGGGCAGGGGTTGTCCCTCCGACCGGAGGAAGGTTAGAACCAGTTCCAGGGCTTCCTTGGCACGGGCCAAAGCCTCTTCGGGAGTTTGGCCGAAGGAATGCGCCTGGGGTAGGGCGGGGAACTCGGCGATCCAGTACCCTGGGCTTTCTGGGTCCTCGTAGACGAGGGCCGTGTACTTGGGCATACCCTCATTATAGGAGGTGGGCATGGGCTTAACCCTAGCGGAAAAGATCCTCTCCCACAAGGCAGGGCGCCAGGTACGGGCGGGGGAACTGGTGGTGGTGGAGGTGGACCAGGTGATGGTGGTGGACTCCATCGCCGGGAGCTTCTTCAAGCGCCTAGCGTACCTGGAAGCCACCCCCCGCTACCCCGAGCGGGTTTCCATCGTCATAGACCACGTGGCCCCTGCGGCCAACCTGGAGGTGGCCAAGGCCCAGAAGGAGATCCGGGAGTGGGGCAGGCGGCACGGCATCCGGGTCTTTGACGTGGGGCGGGGGGTGTGCCACCAGGTCCTCGTGGAGGAGGGCCTGGCCCAGCCCGGCTGGATCGTGGTGGGCTCGGACTCCCACTCCACCACCTACGGGGCTGTGGCGGCCTTCGGCACGGGCATGGGGGCCACGGACATCGCCCTTGCGGCGGCTTCGGGCCGCACCTGGCTAAAGGTGCCGGAGAGCGTCAAGGTGGTCTTCCGGGGAAAGCTTGCTAAAGGGGTCACGGCCAAGGACGCCGCCCTAGAGATGGTCCGCCTCCTCACCGCGGAAGGGGCCACCTACATGGCGGTGGAGATCCACCTGGTGGACGGGGCAGAAAGCCTTTCCCGTGGGGAGCGCATGACCCTGGCCAACCTCACGGTGGAGGCGGGGGCCAAGGCGGGCCTTGTGGTGCCGAGCGGGGAGATCCTGGAGATGTACCAGGTGCCCGAGTGGCTTTACCCCGACCCCGACGCCCAGTACGCCCGGGAGGTGGAGATTGACCTCTCCGCCCTCACCCCCAGGGTTTCCGTGCCCTTCTACGTGGACAACGTGCACGAGGTGGCGGCGGTGAAGGGGAAGCGGGTGGACCAGGTCTTCATCGGCACCTGCACCAACGGGCGCATAGAGGACCTGAGGGCGGCGGCGGAGGTGCTAAAGGGCAGGAAGGTGGCTCCTTGGGTGCGGCTCCTCGTGGTGCCCGCTTCCAGCCAGGTCCTGGAGGAGGCGGCCAAGGACGGCACCCTTCTCACCCTCCTCGAGGCCGGGGCCACCATCGGCACCCCGGGGTGCGGCCCCTGCATGGGGCGGCACATGGGGGTCCTGGCCCCCGGGGAGGTGTGCGTCTCCACCTCCAACCGCAACTTCCGCGGGCGCATGGGAGCCCCGGACGCCGAGATCTACCTGGCAAGCCCCCGGGTGGCGGCGGCGAGCGCCGTGGCCGGGTACCTCACCACCCCGGAGGAGCTGGAGGTGGCCCATGCCTAGGGTGTGGAAGTTCGGCGACCAGATCAACACGGACGATATCCTTCCCGGGAAGTACGCCCCCTTCATGGTGGGGGAGGACCGCTTCCACCAGTTTGCCTTCGCCCACCTAAGGCCCGGGTTCGCCCAGGAGGTCCGCCCGGGGGACATCCTGGTCTTCGGCCGGAACGCCGGGCTAGGCTCTAGCCGGGAGTACGCCCCCGAGGCCCTCAAGCGCCTGGGGATACGGGCGATCATCGCCAAGAGCTACGCCCGCATCTTCTTCCGCAACCTGGTGAACCTGGGCATCGTTCCCTTTGAATCGGAGGAGGTGGTGGATGCGCTAGAGGACGGCGACGAGGTGGACCTGGACCTGGAAAGGGGGGTTTTGCGGAAGGGCGACCAGAGCTTCGCCCTCCGTCCCCCGCCCCCGTTCCTCCTGGAGGCGCTCAAGGAGGGTTCGCTCCTGGACTACTACAAGAAGCACGGGCGCTTCCCGGGGGAGTAAACTTTGGGCATGGAGGACCTAGAGATCGTCTGTCCGGTGTGCGGCGAGGCCAGCGTGGTGTTGGCCGAGGACCTGGAGACCCTCGAGGTGGGGGACGTCCTGGAGTGCGAGGCCTGCGGGGCCTTCTTGGAGGTGGTTTCCCTGGACCCCTTGGAGGTGGAGGTGACGGAGGAGGGCCTGGAAGGCTTCTTCGTGGACTGCCCCCGTTGCGGCTACACCTTTGAGGTGTCCGAGGAGGACCAGGGCCAAGAGGTGCAGTGCCCCGAGTGCGGCTTTGGCTTTGTCCCCGACTGGAGCGAGGTGGAAGAGGAGGACGAGGAATGGTAGCTACTTGTCCCGAGTGCGGTGCGGAGATTCGCCTGGAGAACCCGGAGCTTGGCGAGCTTTTGGTTTGCGAGGACTGCGGGGCGGAGCTGGAGGTGGTGGGGCTAGACCCCTTGCGCCTGGAGCCCGCCCCCGAGGAGGCGGAGGACTGGGGCGAGTGAGGCCCTGAGGACCTAGGGGAAGGCTTCCTGGCCTTCCCCCTTTTCTGAACCATGCTGGCCATCCTGTACGACCGCATTCGCCCCGACGAGAAGATGCTCTTTGAAAGGGCCGAGGCCCTGGGCATTCCCTACAAGAAGGTCTACGTTCCCGCCCTGCCCATGGTCCTGGGGGAAAGGCCCAAGGAGCTGGAGGGGGTCACGGCGGCCCTGGAGCGGTGCGTGAGCCAAAGCCGGGGCCTGGCCGTGGCCCGTTACCTTACCGCCCTGGGCATCCCCGTGGTGAACCGGCCCGAGGTGATGGAAACCTGCGGGGACAAGTGGGCCACCAGCGTGGCCCTGGCCCGCGCCGGGGTGCCCCAGCCCAGGACCGCCCTCCTCACGGACACCGAAGAGGCCTTAAAGCTCATGGAGGCCTGGGGCTACCCCGTAGTCCTCAAGCCCGTCATCGGGAGCTGGGGCCGGCTCCTCGCTAAGATTACGGACCGGGAGGCGGCGGAGGCCATTTTGGAGCACAAGGAGGTCCTGGGGGGCTTCCAGCACCAACTCCTCTACCTGCAGGAGTACGTGCGGAAGCCCGGACGGGACATCCGGGTCTTCGTGGTGGGGGAGAGGGCCATCGCCGCCATCTACCGCAAAAGCCCCCACTGGATCACCAACACCGCCCGGGGCGGCCAGGCGGAGAACTGCCCCCTCACCGAGGAAATCGCGGAGCTTTCCGTGCGGGCGGCCGAGGCTGTGGGGGGCGGGGTGGTGGCCATTGACCTCTTTGAGTCCGAGCGGGGGCTTTTGGTGAACGAGGTGAACCACACCATGGAGTTCAAGAACTCCGTGCACACCACGGGGGTGGACATCCCCGGGGAGATCCTGCGCTACGCCTGGGAGGTGGCCCGTGGATAGGAAGACCGTTTCCATCGTGGGGGCCTCGGGGTACGCCGGAGGGGAGTTTTTGCGCCTGGCCCTTTCCCACCCCTACCTGGAGGTGAAGCAGGTGACCTCGAGGCGCTTCGCCGGCGAGCCCGTGCACTTCGTCCACCCCAACCTCAGGGGGAGAACGAACCTCAAGTTCATCCCCCCGGAGAAGCTGGAGCCCGCCGACATCCTGGTCCTGGCCCTGCCCCACGGGGTCTTGGCCCGGGAGTTTGACCGCTACGCCGCCCTGGCCCCCATCCTCATAGACCTCTCCGCCGACTTCCGGCTTAAGGACCCGGAGCTCTACCGCAGGTACTACGGGGAGCACCCCCGGCCCGACCTCCTGGGGCGCTTCGTCTACGCCGTGCCCGAGCTTTACCGGGAGGCCCTTAAGGAGGCGGACTGGATGGCCGGGGCCGGGTGCAACGCCACCGCCACCCTGCTCGGCCTCTACCCCCTCTTGAAGGGCGGGGTGCTCAAGCCCACCCCCATCTTCGTGACCCTCCTCATCTCCACCTCCGCCGCCGGGGCCGAGGCCACCCCGGCGAGCCATCACCCGGAGCGGGCGGGGTCCATCCGGGTTTACAAGCCCACAGGCCACCGCCACACCGCCGAGGTGGTGGAAAACCTCCCGGGCCGCCCCGAGGTCCACCTCACCGCCATCGCCACCGACCGGGTTCGGGGCATCCTCATGACCGCCCAGTGCTTCCTGCAGGACGGCTGGAGCGAAAGGGACGTGTGGCAGGCCTACCGCGAGGCCTACGGGGCCGAGCCTTTCGTCCGCCTAGTGAAGCAGAAAAAGGGCGTCCACCGCTACCCCGACCCCCGCTTCGTCCAGGGCACCAACTACGCCGACATCGGCTTTGAGCTGGAGGAGGACACGGGCAGGCTGGTGGTCATGACGGCCATTGACAACCTGGTGAAGGGCACCGCCGGCCACGCCCTCCAGGCCCTCAACATCCGCATGGGCTGGCCGGAGACCCTGGGCCTGGACTTCCCCGGGCTCCACCCTTAAGGAGGCGCCATGATCGTGGTCAAGGTGGGCGGTGCCGAGGGCATCAACTACGAGGCGGTGGCCAAGGATGCGGCCTCCCTCTGGCGGGAGGGCGTGCGGCTCATCCTGGTCCATGGGGGGAGCAGCGAGACCAACAAGGTGGCGGAGGCCTTGGGCCACCCGCCCCGCTTCCTCACCCACCCCGGGGGGCAGGTGAGCCGCCTCACGGACCGCAGGACCCTGGAGATCTTTGAGATGGTCTACTGCGGCCTGGTGAACAAGCGCCTGGTGGAGCTTTTGCAACGGGAAGGGGCGAACGCCATTGGGCTTTCCGGTTTGGACGGGAGGCTTTTTGTGGGCCGCAGGAAGACCGCGGTGAAGTACGTGGAAGACGGCAAAATCAAAATCCACCGCGGGGACTACACGGGCACGGTGGAGGAGGTGAACCGGGCCCTTCTGGACCTCCTTCTGGGGGCGGGCTACCTTCCCGTGCTCACCCCACCCGCCCTAAGCTACGAGAACGAGGCCATCAACACGGACGGGGACCAGATCGCCGCCCTCCTCGCCACCACCTACCAGGCGGAGGCCTTGGTGTACCTCTCCAACGTGCCGGGGCTTCTCGCCCGCTACCCCGACGAGGGGAGCCTGGTGCGGGAAATCCCCGTGGACCGGGTGGAGGACCCCGAGTACCTGGCCCTGGCCCAGGGGCGGATGAAGCGCAAGGTCATGGGGGCGGTGGAGGCGGTGCGGGGCGGGGTGAAGCGGGTGGTCTTCGCCGACGCCCGGGTGGAAAACCCCATCCGGCGCGCCCTGGCCGGGGAAGGCACCGTGGTACGCTAGGCCCATGGCGCGCTTTGCCCTGGTCCTCCACGGCCACCTTCCCTACGTGCGGGCCCACGGGATGTGGCCCTTTGGGGAGGAGACCCTCTACGAGGCCATGGCCGAAACCTACCTGCCCCTTCTTCGGGCCTTGGAAAGGCTTTGGCAGGAAGGGGTGGAGGCCCGCTTTACCCTGGGCATCACGCCCATTCTGGCGGAGCAACTGGCGGACGCCCGCATCCGGGAAGGCTTTGTCGCCTACGCCCGCGACCGCCTGGAAAGGGCCCAAGGGGACTACCTCCGCTACCAGGGCACGGATCTGGAGAAAAGCGCCCGCCACCAGGTGGGGTTTTGGGAGCTAACCCTAGACCACTTCCATGCCCTTTCCGGGGAGATCCTCCCCGCCTTCCGCCGGGCCCAGGACCGGGGCCAGGTGGAGCTCATCACCTCCAACGCCACCCACGGCTACTCGCCCCTTTTGGGCTACGACGAGGCCCTTTGGGCCCAGATCAAGACCGGGGTGGCCACCCACCGCCGCCACTTCGCCCAGCACCCCACGGGGTTTTGGCTGCCCGAGATGGCCTACCGCCCCAAAGGGTTTTGGAAGCCCCCGGTGGAGGGTCCCCCGGAGGGGCTCAGGGCCGGGGTGAACGAGCTTTTGATGCGGGCTGGGATCCGCTACACCTTTGTGGACGCCCACCTGGTGCAAGGGGGAAGGCCCCTTGCCCCATACGGAGAGGCTAGCGCAGGGCCGGTGGAGAGCGGGGAAGCCACCTTTTACGTGCACGAGCTGGAGTCGGGGCTTAGGGTGCTCGCCCGCAACCAGGAGACGGCCCTGCAGGTCTGGAGCGCCGACTATGGCTACCCCGGGGAGGGGCTATACCGGGAGTTCCACCGCAAGGACCCCCTGTCCGGCCTCCACCACTGGCGGGTGACCCACCGCAAGGCGGACCTCGCCGCCAAAGCCCCCTATGACCCCGAGGCGGCCTTCGCCAAGGTGCGGGAGCATGCGGCCCACTTCGTGGGCCTGGTGGGGCGGCTTGCCCAGGGGCACCCGGAAGGGGTGATCCTCGCTCCCTACGACGCCGAGCTTTTCGGCCACTGGTGGTACGAGGGGGTGGCGTGGCTGGAGGAGGTGCTTCGCCTTCTGGCCCGGGAAGAAGGGGTGAAGGCGGTGACGGCCAAGGAGGCGGTCCAGGGGCCTGCCCTCCGCACCGCCTTGCCCGAGGGGTCCTGGGGCCGGGGTGGGGACCACCGGGTCTGGCTCAACGGGGCCACCTTGGACTACTGGCGGCAGGTGTACCGGGCGGAGGGGGCCATGCGGGAGGCGGTGCGGCGCGGGGTTTTGCCCCCAAAGGTCCTGCAGCAGGCCATGCGGGAGCTCCTCCTCCTGGAGGCCTCCGACTGGCCCTTCCTCATAGACACCGGCCAGGCCCGGGAGTACGCGGAGGAGCGGTATAAGGCCCATGCGGAGCGGTTCTTCCGCCTCCTCCAGGGGGTTTCCCCGGAGGAGCTTAAGGCCTTGGAGGAAGAGGACAACCCCTTCCCCGAGGCCGAGTATCGGCTTTACCTGGGCCTCGAGGGGTAGGATAAGGCCGTGGTCCGGCATGCCATCGTGCAGTTCCGGCCGGAAAAGGGGCGGATCCGGGAGAGCCTTGGCCGTCTGGCCGAAGCCCTCCGCCTCCTAAAGCCCCACGCCCCTGAGGTGGTGGTCCTGCCCGAGGCCGCCCTCACGGGGTACTTCCTGCAAGGGGGGGTGCGGGAGCTCGCCCTCACCCGGTACGAGCTATTGGAACTCCTCTCCCAGGTGTACAAGGAGGTGGGGTGGGAGGGGCTTTTGGACGTGGTGGTGGGGTTTTACGAGCGGGACGAGGGGGCTTACTACAACAGCGCCGCCTACCTAGAGCTTCCCCACCGGGTGGTCCACGTGCACCGCAAGGTCTTCCTCCCCACCTACGGGGTTTTTGACGAGGAGCGCTACCTGGCCCGGGGCCGGCGGGTGGAGGCCTTCAACACCCGCTTCGGCCGGGCGGCCATCCTCATCTGCGAGGACTTTTGGCACTCCGTCACCGCCACCATCGCCGCCTTGGACGGGGCGGAGGTCATCTACGTGCCGGCGGCGAGCCCGGCCCGGGGCTTCCAAGGGGAGCGGCCGGAGAACGTGGCCCGCTGGCGGACCCTGGCCCAGGCGGTGGCGGCGGAGCACGGGGTGTACGTGGTCCTGGCGAGCCTGGTGGGGTTTGAGGCGGGGAAGGGGATGAGCGGGGGGAGCTTGGTGGCGGGCCCGGAGGGGCGGATCCTGGCCGAGGCCCCCCTTTTTGAGGAGGCGGCCCTCCTCTTTGCCCTGGACCGGGAGCGGATCCCCCCGGTGCGCTACGATAGCCCCCTCCTCTCCGACCTCGAGGCGGGCCTTCCCCTTCTCCTCCAAGACCTCACCCGGGTCCTAAGCGGGAGGCGGCATGAAGCTCCTTGAGGCCCCAAAGGCGCACGAGGTGTTGGAGCTCAACTGGCCCCTGGTGGCGGACTTCCTCACCCGCTTCCTCCGGGAGGAGCTCGCCTGGCGGGGCTACGGGAAGGCCATCGTGGCGGTTTCGGGAGGGGTGGACTCCGCCACCACCTTGGCCTTGGCGGTGAGGGCCTTGGGGCCAGGGAACGTCCACGCCCTCTTCCTGCCCCACAGGGACTCGAGCCCCCTTTCCCGGGAGCACGCCTACCTGGTGGCGGCAACCTTCGGCGTGGCCCTGGAGGAGGTGGACATCACCCCCATGGTGGAGGGGTACGCCGCCCTAACCCCCGACCTCACCCCCCACCGGAAGGGGAACGTCATGGCCCGGGCCCGCATGATCGTCCTCTTTGACAAGTCCGAGGCCTACAAGGCCCTCCCCTTGGGCACGGGCAACAAGACGGAAAGGCTTTTCGGCTACTTCACCTGGCACGGGGACGACACCCCTCCGGTGAACCCCTTGGGCGACCTCTACAAGACCCAGGTGTGGCGCCTGGCGGAGTACCTGGGGGTGCCGGAGGCGGTGGTGAAAAAGCCCCCCACCGCTGACCTCATCCCCGGCCAGACGGACGAGGCGGACCTGGGGGTGCGCTACCTGCGGGCGGACGTGATCCTGGAGCACTACCTCAAGGGCTACCCGGACGCCTACATCCTAAGCCTCGGCTACACCGAGGAGGAGCTAAAGCGGGTGAAGGAGCGGGTGAACCGCACCCACTGGAAGCGGGCCCTGCCCACCGTGGCCCTCCTTTCCTCCACGGCCATCGGGGAGTTCTACCTGAGGCCCTTGGACTATAGGCTTTGAGCATGGCGCGCCAAGTGGGCAAAGCGGGAAAGACGCTTTCTAGAAAGCTCTGGCGGGTGGCCGGGGTTTTGCTGGGCTTTGGGTTTTTGGTCTGGCTCTTGGTAAAGCTCTTGGTCCCCTGGGCGGGGTTTTTGGCGCTACCCGTGGCGGTTCTGGTGGTGGCCAGACTCCTCCAGGACAAGGAGGTGGAGCGGGCGGTGGTGGCCAATGCCCGGGGCTACCTCGGGGAGGCCCGTGTGGGCCAGGTCCTGGCCGGCCTCCCCTCCACCTGGCGGGTCTTCCATGACGTGGACCTGGGTGGGGAGAACGCCGACCACGTGGTGGTGGGACCGCCTGGGGTCTTCAACGTGGAGGTCAAGAACTATACCGGCAAGATCCGGGCCACCCCCAAGGGCCTTTGGATCCGGGGGGAGCGCCGGGATGACCTCGTCCGCCAGGCTTGGCGCCAGGCGCATAAGCTCCGGGAGCTTTTGGGGGTGGAGGTGGAGCCCCTTCTGGTCTTTGTGAGCGGGGAGTTGGAGGGCCGCCAAGTGGGCCGGCTTCCCGTGCTCCGCCCCGAGGAGGCGGTGCCCTACCTCAAAGGACTTCCCCCCCGCTTGGGCTTTGCCGAGGCGCAAAGGATAGCCCAGGTTTTGGAAAGGAAGGTGAAGTGATGGAGGACGCGGCCTTGCGGGCTTACCTGGAGAAGGCCCGGACCATCGCCGTCCTGGGCGCCCACAAGGACCCTTCCCGCCCCGCCCACTACGTGCCCAGGTACCTGTGGGAGAGGGGCTACCGCATCCTGCCCGTAAACCCCCGCTTCGCCGGGGAGGTGCTCTTTGGGGAAAAGGTGGCGGCGAGCCTAGGGGAGCTTTCGGAGGGCGTGGACCTTCTGGACGTCTTCCGCCCCCCTTCCGCCCTCATGGGGCACCTGGAGGAAATCCTGGCCCTGAGGCCCGGCCTCGTCTGGCTCCAGTCCGGCATCCGCCACCCGGCCTTTGAGGAGGCCCTGAAGGGGGCCGGCATACCCGTGGTGGCGGACCGCTGCCTCATGGTGGAGCACAAGCGCCTCTTTAGGGGCCCCATTCCCTTGCCGTGAGGCTTCAGGAGGTCCTCCTCGCCTGGTACCGGGAAAACGCCCGCTCCCTGCCCTGGCGGGGGGAGAAGGACCCCTACCGCATCCTGGTTTCCGAGGTCCTCCTGCAACAGACCCGGGTGGCCCAGGCCATCCCCTACTACCACCGCTTTTTGGCCCGTTTCCCCACCCTAAAGGCCTTGCGGGAAGCGCCTTTGGAGGAGGTCCTCAAGGCGTGGCAGGGGGCAGGGTATTACCGCCGGGCGGAGAACCTTCACCGCTTGGCCCAAGCGGTGGAGGCCCTTCCCAAAAGCTTCGCCGAGCTCCAGAAGCTTCCCGGCCTAGGCCCCTACACGGCGGCGGCGGTGGCCTCCCTGGCCTTTGGGGAGCGGGTGGCGGCGGTGGACGGGAACGTGCGCCGGGTGCTCTCCCGCCTCTTCGCCCGGGAAAGCCCTTCCCCAAAGGAGCTCTTGGCCCTGGCGGGGGGGCTTCTCCCCGAGGGGGAGGACCCCGGGGAGTGGAACCAGGCCCTCATGGAGCTTGGGGCCACGGTCTGCCTTCCCCGGAAACCCCTTTGCCCCGCCTGCCCCCTAAAGGCCTTCTGCCAGGGCCAGGGGGCTTGGGAGCGCTACCCGAGGCCGAGGCGGCGGGAAGTGCCGGAGGAGCGGCTTGCCGCCTTGGTCCTTTGGGGCGAAGGGGGCGTCTATTTGGAGCGGCTTTCGGGGCGTTTCCGGGGGCTTTACGGGGTCCCCCTTTTCCCGGAGGAGGAGCTTGGGGCTAGGGCCCAGGCCTTTGGCGTGGCCCCCCGGTACCTCGCCGAGGTGCGCCACGCCCTCACCCACCGGCGGCTTCGGGTAAAGGTCTACGGGGCCCTTTGGGAAGGGGTGGGGGAGGACCCCAAGGCGAGGCCCCTACCCAAGCTCGTGGAGAAGGTGCTGGGCAAGGCGCTTCCCCTCCTCGCTCATGCGGGCGTAGTCCCCTTCCCCGACGCAAAGCCCCACGGCGTAGAGCCCCGCTAGGCGCTTGAGCCGGAAGGTTTCCGCTTCCCACTCCTCCGGGTGGAAGGCGTGGTAGCGCACCCGGTAGCCGGGGGTGGTGGGGGTTTCCGGGACCGCGCCCTCCCTTTCCACGAAGCGGAAGCCCAGGGCCCTAAGCGCCTCAAAGAGGTCGGGGTAGCTGGCCTCGGAGAGCCTTCCCGCCTCCTCCTCCACCTCCCCCAGGAAAAGCCGGGCCCCGAGGAAGCTTCCCACGGCGAGGACCACCCGCTCGGCCAGGGCCGGGGGGCCCTCCCAGGTCCGCACCCCCACCGCCCGCCCTCCCTCCAGGAGGAGGTCCGTGGCCGTGGCCTGGAAGAGGTGGAGGCGGGGTTCGGCCTCGAGGAGGTACTTGGCCCGGGCGTGGAAGGCCCAGACCCGCTCGTCCTTAGGGTCGTAGGCCTTTTCCAGGAGGCTTTCTGGGGGAAAAGGGGGCTTTGGGGGAAGGAAGGGCATCATCACCGAGTCCAGGCTCTGGGTGAGGAGGCCCACCTCCACCCCGGCCCGGGCCAGGTGCCAGGCGGCCTCGGCCCCGGCGAACCCCGCCCCCACGATGAGAACCTGATAGCGGCGCATGGCTCAACAAAAAGGCCCTCCGAGAGGAGGGCGCGCTGGCGGGCCGTGAAGGACTCGAACCTCCAACCCCCGGTTTTGGAGACCGGTGCTCTGCCAATTGAGCTAACGGCCCCCGCCTTGGGGATTGTAGCACACCCTAGCGGCCAAGGGGAAGGGGGCGGTGGGGTAAAATCGTTCCATGCCCCGCCTCCTTGTGGCCGTGGCCCTTTGCCTTCTGGCCTTCGCCCAAGAGGCCACCCACCGGGTGGCGCCCGGGGACACCCTCTTCTCCATCGCCCGGCGCTACGGGACCACGGTGGAGGAGCTCATGCGGCTGAACGGGCTAGAGAGCTTCCTCATCCGGCCCGGCCAGGTCCTGAAGGTGAAGCCGGGGGAAAGCCCCCCTTCCCCGACCCACACCGTGGCCCCGGGGGACACCCTTTTCTCCCTTGCCCGGCGGTATGGGACCACGGTGGAGGAACTCATGCGCTTGAACGGCCTCGCCTCCCCCGAGCTCAAGGTGGGCCAGGTGCTTAGGCTTCCCGCCAAAGCGGAGGAGGTCCCGCCCGCCCAGGGGACGGGGGATACCCAAGGGGAAGGGGGAGGCGAAGAGGACTGGGACCCCGAAAGCCCCCTCCTTCGGGTGGTATTCCGCTACCTGGGGGTGCCCTACAAGTACGGGGCGAACTCCCCCTTGGCCCTGGACTGCTCCGCCTTCGTGGCCCAGGTGTACGCCGAGCTGGGCGTGTCCCTGCCCAGGACCACGAAAGAGCAGTACCAAGCCTTTTACCCCGTGGACACCCTGCGCCCGGGGGACTTGGTCTTCTTTAGCTTCGGGGGCAAGGAGGTGGACCACGTGGGGATCTACCTGGGCCGAGGGGTCTTCGCCCACGCCAGTAGCTACGGGAGCCGGGTGGTGGTGGAGAGCCTCGAGGCCCCCTTCTACCAGAAGGCCTACCGGGGGGCTAGGCGGGTGGTCCAGGAGGGGGGGCGCTAGGGCCAGTCGGGTACCTCTCCCCGCGCCTTCCTGAGGGCGGTGAGGAGGGCTTCTCCTGGCCTCCCTTCGCCCCGGAAGGCTTCCTGTTCCCGCTCCAGCCAGGCCTCGCCCGGGCGGAAGAGGACCCCTCGGGCCTCGGCCAAGGCCTCCTCCAAAAGGGCCCCGAAGGAGTAGAAGGGGGCGCCTTGGGGCAGGTCAGGGTCAAAGCCCTGGCGGCTCGCCGCCCGGCCATAGGGCCTTTCCCGCTCCTCCATGGTCCCCCCTTGGGCGAAGTAGCGCCTTAGCACCCGGTTCCAGTCCCCCACCCGGCTATAGGGGGCCATGGCCTGGTAGGCCCTTTCCAGGTCCTCCTCGGCGTAGGGGTGGTAGTGGTCCTCGTGGACCACGAGGTCCCGGGGAAGCCTGGGCCTTGGCGGGCCCTCCTCGTCGGGCACGCCCACGGCGAGCCCCGCCACGGGCAGGACCCCTGGGGGAAGCTTGAGGAGGTCAATGAGGGCCTCTATTCCGTTCAGTACCCCGCCGATGAAGCAGACCCCATACCCTAAGGCCTCCGCCGTGAGGGCCAGGTAGGCCCCAGCAAGCCCCGCATCCAGGATGGCGAAGTGGAGAGCGGTCCGGGGCCAAGGGGCCATGGCCTGGCCCCGGTGGGCGAGAAGCCTTTCCAGGCGGTGGATGTCCGCCAGGAGCACGAAGAACTCCGCCGCCTGCCGGATGTGCTCCTGCTCCCCGGAAAGCCTGGCGATGGTGTCCCGGAGCGCGGGATCTTTCACCCGGATGACGGAGTAGAGCTGGGCGCTGGCGTCCGTGGGGGCGCGCTGCAGGGCGAAAAGGAGCTTATTTAGGTCCCCCTCGGGAATGGGCTCGGGCTTGAAGCGGCGGACGCTCCGCCTTCGGGCGAGGACGGCCAAGAGGTCCACGGAGGCCAGGATACTACTTGGAGGGAAGCTCCATCCGCACCACCCTCCACCCGAAAAGCCCCTAGCCGAGCCCAAGCCAAGCCAGGTAGGCCCGCCACAGGGTTTCTCCAAAGAAGAAGGCCGCCACCCCCCCAAGGGCCAAATAGGGGCCGAAGGGGATTTTGCGTTGGCGGAAGAGGAGGCCCACCACGGCTCCGGCGAAGACCCCAAGGAAAAGGGCCAGGAAGGCGTAGGGCCCAAGCCAAGCCCCTAAGGCCCCAAGGAGCTTCACGTCCCCGTAGCCCATGGCCACGGGCTCCTCTTCCTCGCCCTCCGGCACCGGCCGGAAGGCCCAGTAAAGCCCCCCGGCCAGGGCCAGGCCCCCGGCGGCGAGGAGGGCCCCCTTAAGGCTTAGGAGGAAGTCCAGGTCCAGGGCGGGGGCGAGGAGGAGGGCGAGGGGCAGGAGGGGCAGGGTGAGGCGGTCGGGGAGGACCACGGGCTTCCCCGTTCGGGCGGAAAGGGCCCAGGTGAGGAAGGCCAGGGCCATCCCCACCCCGGGGCCCAAAAGCGCCCCGAAAAGGGCTGCCATATGCACCTGGTGGGGGCCCACGGGCACCTCCGCCCGGCCCTCTTGGAAGCGCCTCAGGAAGAGGTTGGCGTAGCCGGCGATGAGCCCAAGCCCCCCCGCCGCCAGGAGGGCCCCGTCCAGGGCTTCCCGGAAGGGAAGGGGAAAGGAGCGGAGCCAGGCGGAGAAGAGACCCAGGAAGAGGAGGCCGTAGGTGAGGGCATCGGGAAGCTCAAAGGTGTCCAGGTCAATGAAGGAAAGGGCCACCAGGAGGCCCAAGAAGGCGAAGACCAAAAGGGCTTCCACCGAGGGCGGGTAGAAGAGGGCGGCGAGGAGGAAAAGCCCCCCGGTTAGGCCCTCCACCAGGGGGTAGCGGGGGCTTATGGGCTTGCCGCAGTAGCGGCACCGCCCCTTAAGGGCCAGGTAGGAAAGGACGGGGACCAGGTCCATGGGGGAAAGCCGATGCCCGCAATGGGGGCAACGGGAAGGGGGGAAGGCGATGGACTCCCCTTTGGGCAGGCGGTGGATGACCACGTTGAGGAATGAGCCCACCACGAGGCCTAAGACCAGGGCGAAGAGGGGCCACATGGGGGCATTCTACGCACCCTGGGGTGGGGGGCGAAAGGCCTTTTGCCAAGCTTTCACGGCCCGGGTGTAGGATGCTTCCGTGACGCCGGAAACCGCTTACCAAAACCTCTTGGAGTTCCAAAGGGAAACCGCCTACCTGGCCTCCTTAGGGGCCTTGGCCGCCTGGGACCAACGCACCATGATCCCCAAGAAGGGGCACGAGCACCGGGCAAGGCAGATGGCCGCCCTGGCCCGGCTCCTCCACCAGCGCATGACCGACCCCCGGATCGGGGAGTGGCTGGAGAAGGTGGAGGGTTCTAGCCTGGTGCAGGACCCCTATTCGGATGCGGCGGTGAACGTGCGGGAGTGGCGCCAGGCCTACGAGAGGACCCGGGCCATTCCCGAAAGGCTTGCCGTGGAGCTTGCCCAGGCGGAAAGCGAGAGCGAAAGCTTCTGGGAAGAGGCGAGGCCCCGCAACGATTGGCAAGGTTTCCTCCCGTATCTGAAGCGGGTTTTCTCCCTCACCCAGGAGAAGGCAAAGATCCTCTATAGCCTTCCCCCCGCTCCTGGGGACCCGCCCTACGGGGAGGTCTACGACGCCCTTTTGGACGGGTACGAGCCGGGGATGCGCGTGGCGGAGCTTTTGCCCCTCTTCGCCGAGCTCAGGGAGGGATTGAAGAAGCTTCTGGACCAAATCCAGGGTAGCCCCAAGCGGCCCAGGACGGAGGTCCTCCACCGCCATTACCCCAAGGAGGCCCAGCGGGCCTTTGCCCTGGAGCTTCTTCAGGCGTGCGGGTATGACCTCGAGGCCGGCCGCCTGGACCCCACGGCCCACCCCTTTGAGATCTCCATCGGCCCCGGGGACGTGCGCATCACCACCCGGTACTTTGAGGACTTCTTCAACGCCGGCATCTTCGGCACCCTGCACGAGATGGGCCACGCCCTCTACGAGCAGGGCCTGCCCAAGGAGCACTGGGGCACCCCCAGGGGGGAGGCGGTCTCCTTGGGGGTGCACGAGTCGCAAAGCCGCACCTGGGAGAACCTGGTGGGCCGCTCCCGGGGCTTTTGGGAGCGCTTCTTCCCCCGGGCGAAGGAGGTCTTCCCCAGCCTCGCCGACGTGCACCTGGAGGAGTTCCACTTCGCCGTGAACGCCGTGGAGCCCTCCCTGATCCGGGTGGAGGCGGACGAGGTCACCTACAACCTCCACATCCTGGTGCGCCTGGAGCTCGAGGTGGCCCTCTTCCGGGGCGAGCTCGCCCTGGAAGACCTCTCCGAGGCCTGGGCGGAGAAGTACCGGGCCTACCTTGGGGTAGCGCCCAAGGACTACAAGGACGGGGTCATGCAGGACGTCCACTGGTCCGGGGGGCTTTTCGGCTACTTCCCCACCTACACCCTGGGCAACCTCTACGCCGCCCAGTTCTTCAAGAAGGCGGAGGCGGAGCTTGGGGCCTTGGAGCCCTTCTTCGCCCGGGGGGAGTTCCGCCCCTTTTTGGACTGGAGCCGGGCCAAGATCCACGCCGAGGGGAGCCGCCTCCGCCCCAAGGCCCTGGTGGAGCGGGTGACCGGGGAGGCCCCAAGCGCCAAGCCCTTCCTCGCCTACCTGGAGCGCAAGTTCAGCGCCCTTTACGGCCTCTGAGGCCAGGCGGGGAGGAGGGCGAAGGCCAGGAGGCCGCTTGCCACCCACAAGGCCCCCTCTCCCCGGCCCAGGGCCTCGGCCCCCAGGCCCGCCAGGGCCGGGCCTAAGGCTTGGCCCAGGGCGAAGGCTGCCGTGGAAAGCCCCATGGCCCTAGGCCAGGCGGAAGGGGGGAGGAGGGCGCGGAAGGCCTGGGTGATGGCGGTGATGACCCCCAGGAAGGAGAGGCCAAAGAGGAAGGCGCTAAGCCCGGGAAGCCCTTGGGCCAAGGGGGGTAAGCTTCCCAGAAAGAGCACCAGGAGTACGTGGAATAGCCCCCGCCTCCCCCCCACCCGCTCCACCCAGGGGCCCCAGACCACCCCCGTGAGGAGGGCCCCCAGGCCGAGGAGGGTGAATAGCAGGGTCCAGTCCCCCACCGCCGTGGTCACGAAGGTCATGTAGCCGATGTACCCCGCCCCGTAAAGGCCGTAGGCCAGGAGGAGGGGGAGGATGGGCCTGAGGCTTCCCTCCCCCCGGGCGGGGGGCGGGGGTTCCTTGAGCGCTCCCCAGGCGGCGAGGGGGGCTAGGGAGAGGAGAAAGCCCCCAAGGCCAAGCCGCCCGAAGGCCCCTTCCGGCGTGTCCGCCCCCAGGAGGAGCCAAGGGGCGAGGAGGATGCCAAGGCCCACCCCGCCGTAGTAGGCGCCCAAGGCCCGGCCCGTACCCCCAAGGGCCATGAGCAGGGCAGCCCCGCCCACGAAGACCAGAGCCCCGAGCGCGCCCTGGAGAAGCCTCAGGCCAAAGGCCCAGGTGTAGCCCCCCGCCCCGGTGAGGGCAAGGACCCCTCCTTGAAGGAGGAGAGCCAGGAAAAACCCCCTTCGGTAGCCGAGCCATGCCAGAAGGCGGTGGCTAAAGAGGGCCCCCAGGAAGTAGCCCAAGGTGTTGGCGCTACCCAAAAGCCCCCCCTGGGCGTAGGAAAGCCCCCAGGCGGCCTGCATGAGGGGGAGGACCAAAGCGTAAGCGAAGCGCCCAAGGCCCAGGGCCACCCCTGGCCCCAGGGCGAGGAGGAGGGCTTTAGTAGCCATGGAGAAGCCCAAGCCGCTTGGCCCGGCGCACCGCCCCCTGGAAGAGGAGGACGCCCAAGCCCAAATAGGCGAGCCCGTTGAGAAAGGCAAGGCCTAAGGCCCCGGGGTCCAAGGGCGCGCCCTCCGCCAGCATCCCCCGGGCCAGGGCCGCCCCCGGGGCCAAGGGCAGGAGGGCGAAAAGCCCCTTGCCCGGAGCCTGGAGGAGGAAGAGGAGGAGGAACTGGGAAAGCCCCAGAAGCTGGCCCACCCGTTTGTAGAGGAGGGCAAGGCTACCCATGGCGAAGCCTAGGCCATAGCCGCCCAAAAGCACCGCCAGGAAGGGGAGGACCACCCCAGGGGCGAAGGCCAGGCGGGCCCCGGTGAGGGCCATGAGCACCAGGGCGATGAGGAAGACCAAGAGCCCCTGGGAAAGGAGTCCCGCCAAGTTCCGCACCAGAAAGAGGGGGATGGGGCCATAGGGGGTGAGGAAGACCTGCTCCAGGGTGCCCGTCTGAGCTTCCTCCATGAGGCCGAAGGAAAGGCCGTTGTAAGCGGATAGGGCAAAGGTCCAAAGGAGGTAGCCCACCAGGACCGCTTCCAGCCTTCCCCCGAACTCCGCCCCCGGTCCCGCCAGGAAGCGGGCGCCCAGGAAGAGGAGGTAGAAGATGAGGCTCAGGGTGACCACCGCCCCCAAAAGCTCCAAAGGATAGCGGCGGAGGTAGAGGAGGCTTCGCCAAAACTCGGCCAGGAAAAGTTCAAGCATGGCCCACCACCTTTAAGAAGACCTCCAAGAGGTCCGCTTCCGCCTTGGCCACGCGCTTTAGGGGGAGGGGCTTTAGGACGTCCAGCACGGCCCAAAGGGCCTTTCCATCCCCCCGGAAGAGGAAAGGCCCCTCCCCTTCCACCCCCAAGGCCCGAAGCCTTGCGAGCACGGCCTCTGGGAGGGGGGCTTCCACCTCCAGCACGTAGTGGTCCCCGGCGAAGCGGGCGAGGAGGGCGTCCTTTTCCTCCTCCAGCACCACCTCCCCCCGGTGGATGATGGCGATGCGGTCCGCCAGGGCCTCGGCCACCTCCAGCTGGTGGGTGGTGAGGAGGATGGCCTTGCCGCTTTGGGCAAGGGCGCGAACCTTTGCCCGCACCAAAAGGGCGGTTTCCACGTCCAGGCCCAGGGTGGGTTCGTCCAAAAGGAGCACCTCCGGGTCGTGGATGAGGGCCTGGAGGAGGGCGAGCTTCTGTTGCATGCCCCGGGAGAGGTGGCGCACCTCGGTGTGGGCCTTTTCCAAAAGGCCGTACTCCTCCAAAAGGGCCAAGGCCCGCTTCCTGGCGGCTCCAAGCCGAAGCCCCCGGGCCACGCCGAAATAGACCAGGTTCTCCAAGGGCGTAAGCCGCCAGTAGACGTTGCGGTTTCCCTCCAGCACCGCCCCCAGGTGGCGGAGGGCCCAAGGGTTCTGGAAGGGGTCTTGCCCCAAAAGGCGCACCTCCCCCGCATCGGGTAGGAGGAGGCTTGCCAGCATCTTCACCGTGGTGGTCTTGCCGGCCCCGTTTTTGCCCAAGAAGGCCAGGACCTCTCCGGGGCGCAGGGCGAGGCTTACGTGGTGCACTGCGGTTAGGGACCCGAAGCGCTTCACGAGCCCCCGGGCCTGGAGGAGGGGTTCCATGGCCCTAGTCTAAAGGGCGCACCGGCCCGTGGCCCGGGTAAACGAGGCGGGCGCCCTTGGCCCGGAGGGAGGCCCAGCTTTGTAAAGCCGAGGGGTTGTTCCAAGCCCCTTCCTCCGGAGGCAGGTCCCCGGTGAAGGCCCGGCCGTCGTCCAGCAAAAGGGAAACGCAGTGGTCCGTGTGCCCTGGGGTGGGGAGAATCTCCCCCGGGATGCCCAAGGAGGCCAGGAAAGCCCGGCTTTCGGCGAAGGAGAGCAGGCGGTTGCCCGCAGGCTGGATCGCGCGGTAGCGGTCCTGGGGTTTGGCGAAGCGCTTCATGAGGGGAATGGCTTCCACCTGGCTTTCCATGACCAAAAGGGTCATCCCCGCTTCCTTGAGCTCCTGGGCCAGGCCTGCGTGGTCTATGTGGTAGTGGGTGGCGAGGCCGAAGCGCACCTCCTTTAGGTCTACGCCCACCCGTCTTAGCGCCACTTTTAGGGCGCCGAAGGTGCCAGGCCAGCCCAGGTCCACCAAAAGGCGGACCGGTCCTTGGCCGATGAGCCAGTAATGGGTGGAGCGGTAGCCCACGTCCAAGACGGGAATGTCGCTCACGGACGGCTCCAGCGCTCGGCGTCCCGCTTTTGGTACTTCTCCATGGCCTTGCGGAAGGCCTCCTCCAGGTCAATCCCTTCCCGGTTGGCCAAGGAGATGAGGACGAAAAGGAGGTCGGCCAATTCCTCCGCCAAATCCCCTTCCGCCTCTCCCGGCTTGGGCTTCTTGCCGTGGCGGTGGGCCAGGACCCGGGCTACCTCCCCAAGCTCCTCCGCCAGGCGGGCGAGCATGAGGAGGGGCGGGAAGTAGCCCTCCTTGAACTGGGAGATCCAGGCGTCCACCTGGCGTTGCGCCTCCTTGAAGGTGAGGGGCTCCATGCCCCAAGCGTACAATGCCCCCATGCGGGCCCTTGCCCTCATCGCCCACGATGCCAAGAAGGAGGAGATGGTGGCCTTCTGCCGGAGGCACCGGGAGCTCCTCGCCCGCTTTGCCCTGGTGGCCACGGGCACCACGGGCAGGCGGATAGAGGAGGCCACGGGGCTTAAGGTGGAAAAGCTCCTTTCCGGGCCCCTGGGTGGGGACCAGCAGATGGGGGCCCGGGTGGCGGAAGGGCGGATCCTGGCGGTTTTCTTCTTCCGCGACCCCCTCACCGCCCAGCCCCACGAGCCCGATGTCCAGGCCCTCCTGCGTGTCTGCGACGTGCACGGGGTGCCCCTCGCCACCAACCCCACGGCGGCGGAGGCCCTCATCCCCTGGCTTCGGACCCTGGTGGGGGGCTAGAGGCTCTTGCGGTAGGCCAAGGCCTCGGCCACGTGGGCCTCCTCCACCCGTTCCGCCCCCATGAGGTCGGCGATGGTGCGGGCTACCCGCAAGAGGCGGTCGTAGCTCCTTGCGGAAAGGAGCATCTTCTTGGCGGCGGATTGCAGAAGGGCCTCGGCGCCGGGGGTGAGGCGCACCTGCTCCCGCAGGGCCTTGCCGGCGAGTTCCCCGTTGGGCCTTCCCTGGCGGGCGAGCATCCTTTCCCGGGCCCTATAGACCCTTTCCCGCACGGCCTCGGTGCTTTCCCCTTCGGGGGCGCGGGCGAGCTCTAGGGGGGTGAGGCGGGGGACCTCCACCACCAGGTCAAAGCGGTCCAAGAGGGGTCCGGAGATCCTGCCGGCGTAGCGTTGCCGGGCGGAGGGGGTGCAGGTACAGGGCCTTTCCGGGTCCCCGTACCAGCCGCAGGGGCAGGGGTTCATGGCGGCCACCAGGAGGAAGCGGGCGGGGAAGGTGAGGCTTGCCCGGGCCCGGGCCACGGTGACCACCCCGTCCTCCAGGGGTTGGCGGAGGGCCTCGAGGGCGTCCCGGGAGAACTCGGGAAACTCGTCCAAAAAGAGCACGCCCCGGTGGGCCAGGGAAACCTCCCCTGGCTTGGGGATGGCCCCGCCCCCGATGAGCCCGGCGTAGCTCACCGTGTGGTGGGGGGCGCGGAAGGGGGGCGTGCGGAGGAGGCCCTTGACGGGTTTGCCGGCGGCGGAGTGGATGCGGGTGACCTCGAGGGCGGCCTCCCGGGGGAGGGGAGGGAGGAGGAAAGGAAGGCGCCTCGCCAGCATGGTCTTCCCCGAGCCCGGGCTTCCCACCATGAGGAGGTGGTGGTACCCGGCGGCGGCGATCTCCAGGGCCCGTTTGGCCTTGGCCTGGCCCTTCACGTCCCTGAGGTCCAGGACCTCTAGGGCCTCCAGGGGGTCTTTGGGCGCCAGGGGGGAAAGGGCTTCCTCCCCCTTTAGGTGGGCCACGGCCTCGGCCAAGGTCTCCGTCCCCAGGGCCACCACGCCCTCCACCAGGGCCGCTTCCTTGGCGCTTTCCTTGGGGAGGAGGAGGGCCTTCCCCTCCGCCAGGGCGCCCAGGGCCAGGTTCACCGCCCCCGGCACGGGGCGGAGCGTCCCGTCCAGCCCCAGTTCCCCCGCCACGGCGAGGCCCGCCAGGGCCTCGAGGGGCACCACCCCTTGCGCCGCCAAAAGCCCCAGGGCGATGGGAAGGTCAAAGTGGCTCCCCTCCTTCTTGAGCTCCGCCGGGGCCAGGTTCACCACCACCCGGGCCTGGGGGTAGGGGAAGCCAGCGTTTTTTAGGGCGGCCCGGACCCTTTCCCGGCTCTCCTCCACCGCCTTGTCCGGAAGGCCCACCAGGGCGTAGGAGGGAAGCCCGGGGCTAACATCCACCTCCACGGTCACGGGAACTGCGTCCAGGCCGAAAAGGGTGTAGCTTCGCACCTGGGCTAGCATGTAAGGAGTTTAACAGGGGTTTGTTAACCCAAGTTGCCACCTATCCCCGGCTTTGAAACCATAGCGGCCGGTATGCTTTCGCGCATCATACCGGCCCTCTGCATAGACGATGCCCTCCAAGCCCTGGGCCACCGGGATGACCCCCAAGCCAAGACCCCCGCATCCGCCATCCTCACCCTGGCCAGCTTGGCCGCCATGGAACGGGGAGGCAAGCACAACAAAGCCCTGGCCCTCGCCAAAGACCTGAAGCGCTTCAGCCACATCCCCTCCCCAAGCCGCTTCCACCGCAGGCTCCACGCCCTCTCCCCCCTCCTCCTGCTCCCTGCAAAGCTCCCACCCATCCGGCCCGACTGGCCTGACCGGGTGGCCGAACTCCAGCGCCCCCTCTTTCACCCAGAGGACCTCTGAAGCAGGGGCAGGTAAAGCCCCAGGGCCAAAAGGAGCAAAAGGAGAAGCCCCCCAAAGGCCCACGTGTACCCCAGGCTTCCCACCACCACCCCCACCCCCCACTGCAGGAGGAAGGTGCCGCCGATGCCGAAGAGGTTCACCAAGGTGGTGCCCCGCCCCACCAGGTGGCTTGGCACCAGTTCCCGGGCCTGGGTGAGGGTGAGGATGTTGAAGGCCCCGAAAAAGCCCAGGAGGGCGTAGGCGGGGACGAGGAGCTTTAGGAGAAGGAGGAGGAGGCCCAGGGCGAAGGCCAAGGCGGAAAGGAAAAGTACCCTTGCCGTGCCGAAGCGGTCCGCCAGGTATCCGGAAACCAAAAACCCCAAGACCGCCATCCCCGAGTAGAGGAAAAGGAGGTTGCCCACCGCCACCGCCGAAAGCCCCAGGTGGTAGCCGTAAGCCCCCGCCCAAAGGGTCTGGAGGGCGAGGAAGCTCCCGGCGAAGGCCAGGGCCAGGAAGGCCACCCTTAGAAGCCTTCCGTTCCCCCAGACCTCCCGAAGCCCGCCCGCTCCTCCGGCCTTGGGCCAGGCAATGCCCGGGGGGGTGTTCCGCACCCCCAGGTAGATGGCGAGGGCCACCAAAACCACTCCCAAGGCCCCCAAGAGGAAGACCCCCCGCCAGCCCAACACCTCCTTGAGGAGGGCCAGGGGCGTGGCCGCCAGAAGCCCGCCCGTGGCCCCAAGGCCCACGAGAAGCGTGGACACCGTGGCGTAGTTCTTGGGAAACCAGAGGCTAAAGGCTTTTAGGGCCCCCATGAGGGCCGCCGCCATGCCCACCCCGATGAGGGCCCGGCCTAGGGCCAAGACGGGAAAGCTCGGCGCCAGGGCGAAGACCACGCTCCCCAGAGCCGCCACCAGGAGGAGGGCCGGGGTCACCACCCGGGGCCCCATCCGGTCCAAGAACCCTCCCAAGGGGAGTTGCACGGCGGCGAAGGCCAGGTAGAAGAGGCTCGTCATGAAGCCGAGCTCCGCCGGTCCAAGCCCCAGGTCCTGGGAGAGGTCCTTGGAAAGCACGGCGTTGGCCGAGCGGTAGAAGTAGGAGAGGAAGTAGCCCAAGGTGAAGAGAAAAAACACCCGTAGAGCCATATCACCTCCGGTTTAAGGCTACCCCCAAAAGGATGAGGCCACCCCCCAAAAGCGCCTCCGGCCGTAAGGGCTCGCCCGCTAAGGGCCAGGCGAAGAGGGCCCCGGCCACGGGTTCCAGCATGGCGAGGAGCGTGGCCTCCCGGGCGGGGACCACCCGCACGCCCTGCAGGAAGAGGGCGAAGGGGAGGAGGGTCCCGAAGAGCACCAGGTAGGCCACCCCGCCCCAGTCCTCGAGGCCCAAGGAAAGGAGCCCGGGCAGGTTGAGGAAGAGCGCAGGAAGGGCGAGGAGGCTTCCCACCCCCGTGGCCACCCCCAGGCTCACCAGGGGTGGGGTCTTGAGCCCCTGGGAGGTGGCGGCGTAGAGGGCGAAGGAAAGGGCGGCAAGAAGGCCAAAGGCCACGCCCACGGGGCTACCCTCTAGCCCCTCTCCCCCGGCCACCAGGATGTAGGCCCCGAGGAGGGCCAGGGCTACCCCAAAAAGGGCCCGGGCGGGAAGCCTTTCCCGGCACAGGAGGGCGTAAAGGGTGAGGAGGGCGGGGGCCAGGTACTGGAGGAAGATCCCCGTGGCCACGGTGGTGGCGTGGATGGCCAGGTAGTAAAAGGCCTGGGCCCCGGAAAGGGCGAACCCCACGCCCAGGAGGCGGCGCCTTTCCTCGGGCCTTGGGGGGTAGCGGAGGACGAGGGGAAGGAGGAGGAGAAAGCTTAGGAGAAAGCGCAAGGGGATGAGGAGCCCTGGGGGGATACCCTCCATGAACCGCCCGGCCAAGGCGCCCCCCAGGCCCCAAAGGAGGGCGGCCAAGACCACGAAAATCACCGCCTACCTCCCACCACGGCGAGGCCCACGCCGAGGAGAAGGACCAAGGCCCCAAGGAGCACAGGTAGCCCAGGGAGCTCCCCGAAGAGCAGGAAGGCGAGGAGGCTTGCCCCCACCGGCTCAAAGAGGATGGCCAGGGTGACGAGAACCGGGGGGATGTGCCGCGTGGCCCAGTTGAAGCTGGTGTGCCCCACGAGTTGCGGGAGGAGGGCCATGAGGAGGAGGTAGCCGTAGACGGCCAGGGGGTACCCCCCGTACCCGCCCCCGAAGAGGTAGGGGAGGGGAAGGAGGACCAAAGCCGCCGTGGTGTAGGCGACCCGGATGTATTCCAGGGTGGAGAGCCCCCGCCTTTGGGCTTCCCGACCCAGGAGGAAGTAAAAGGAAACCGTCACCGCCCCCAAGACCGCCAAGAGGTCCCCGAGGAGGGGGTTTTTCCCTCCTCCTCCCTCCGCATCCCCAAGCCCGATGCATAGCCCCCCCACGAGGGCCACGGCCACCCCGAGGAGGGTGGTGCCGGAGGGCTTTTCCCCAAAGAAAAGCCAGCCGAAGAGGGTGACCCAGACGGGGTTGGTGGTGACCAAAGCGGTGCTGGCGGCCACGGAGGTGTAGGAAAGCGAAGTGATCCAGAAGGCGAAGTGGAGGGCCAAGAAGACCCCGGCGGCCACGGCGAAGGGAAGGCCCTTGCGGGAGGAGAGGGGCTTAAACCACCCTGGGGCGAGGAGGAGGGCGGCGAGGCCCAGGCGCCCGGCGCTCATCACCAGGCTGAAGGCGAGGCTTCGGTCCCCCGAGGCCTCGAGGCTCAGGCGCACCAGGATGCTGCCGAAGCTGATGGCCAGGATGCCCAGGAGGAGGACGGCGAGGATTTGGGGCCTCGAGGGGCGCATGCCGGTATTCTTCCACGGAAGCGGGGTTCTTGCGAAGGGGTTTTCCCTCTTGCGGGGTGTTTTGGCCGCGGGTTTGGGCGGTGTAGACCCTTTTTTGGGGTGGTGTAAAGGGGGGCCTCCGCTTGGGACAGGCGTCCTTACCCGTGCTGGTATACTTCCCCCGAAGGAGGTCCTATGGTGACCGTAGCGGTTCCCAAGGAACGGGCTCCGGGAGAGCGAAGGGTAGCCCTGGTGCCCGAGGTGGTGGCCCGCCTGGTCAAGGGGGGCGCCCGGGTGCGGGTGGAACGGGGCGCCGGGGAAGGCGCCTATTACCCGGACGCCGCTTACCAAGAGGCGGGGGCGGAGGTGGTGGAGCGAGGCGAGCTCTTAAAGGGCGCCAACCTCCTCTTCACCGTTCAGCCGCCCCCGGAAGACCTCATCGGGGCGCTGGAGCCTGGGGCGATTGTGGTGGGCTTTGTCCAGGCCCACAAGAACCCCGAGCTGGTGCGGGCGCTTGCCGCCAAAAAGGCCACGGTGATCGCCATGGAGCTCATCCCCCGCATCACCCGGGCCCAGAGCATGGACGCCCTCTCCAGCCAGGCCACGGTGGCGGGCTACCTGGCGGCGGTCCACGCAGCTCGGCTTTCTCCCCGCTTCTTCCCCATGCTCACCACGGCGGCGGGCACCATCCGCCCGGCCAAGGTGATGGTCATGGGGGTGGGGGTGGCGGGGCTCATGGCCATCGCCACCGCCAAGCGTTTGGGCGCCCAGGTCTTCGCCTACGACGTGCGCAAGGCGGCGGTGGAGCAGGCGGTCTCCTTGGGGGCCAAGCCCATTGAGCTTCCCATTAGCGCCGAGGGGGAGGGCGGCTACGCCCGGGAGCTCACCGAGGAGGAGAAGCGCATCCAGCACGAGGCCTTGCGGGAGCACGTGGCGGGCATGGACGTCCTCATCACCACCGCCCAGGTGCCGGGCCGCCGCGCCCCCATCCTCCTCACCGAGGACATGATGGAAAGGCTCAAGCCCGGCACCGTGGTGGTGGACCTGGCGGCCGAGAGCGGGGGCAACTGCGTCCTCACCAAGCCGGGGGAGGTGGTGGAGGTGAAGGGGGTGCGGATCTATGGCCCCTTGAACCTCCCGAGCGAGCTTTCCGTGCACGCTTCGGAGATGTACGCCAAGAACCTCCTCAACCTCTCCAGCCTCCTTATTGAAAAGGGCGAGTTCGCCCCCAAGTGGGAGGACGAGATCATCCAAGGAGCGCTTCTGATGAGGGAAGGGGAGATCCTGCACGGGCCCACCAAGGCCCTTCTGGGAGGTGCGTGATGGAGTTCGGCTTCTGGTCGGCCCTTTACATCTTCGTGCTCACGGCCTTCTTGGGCTACGAGCTCATCACCCGGGTTCCGGTGATCCTCCACACCCCCCTCATGTCCGGGTCCAACTTCATCCACGGGGTGGTGGTGGTGGGGGCCATGGTGGTCCTGGGGCATGCGGAAACCGGCTTGGAAAAGCTCATCGGTTTCCTGGGCGTGGTCCTAGGGGCAGCCAACGCCGCCGGGGGGTACGCCGTCACCGTGCGTATGCTGGAGATGTTTGAGAAAAAGCCCGGCAAGGGGGGTGGTCAGTAATGGACCTCATCCAGGCAGCGTACTTCGTGGTGGCCATCCTCTTCATCGTGGGCCTGAAGCGCATGGCCCACCCCACCACCGCCAAAAGCGGCATCGTCTGGGCGGGCTGGGGCATGGTGCTGGCCGTTTTGGCCACCTTCTTCTGGCCGGAGATGGGGAACTTCGGCCTCATGCTCCTGGCCTTGGCGCTGGGCTCGGTGGTGGCCTGGTGGGCGGCGGTGAAGGTGGCCATGACGGACATGCCCCAGATGGTGGCCATTTACAACGGCATGGGCGGGGGTGCCGCCGCCACCATCGCCGCGGTGGAGCTCCTGAAGGGGGCCTTTGAGAACCCTGGGCTCATGGCCCTGGCCATCCTGGGCGGGCTCATCGGCTCGGTGGCCTTCACGGGGAGCCTCATCGCCTTCGCCAAGCTCCAGGGCCTCATGCGAAGCCGCCCCATCCTCTTCCCGGGGCAGAAGGTGGTGAACGCCCTGGTCCTTCTGGTCACGGTGGTCTTGGGCT
This sequence comes from Thermus hydrothermalis, assembly GCF_022760925.1. Classification (NCBI taxonomy): domain Bacteria; kingdom Thermotogati; phylum Deinococcota; class Deinococci; order Thermales; family Thermaceae; genus Thermus; species Thermus hydrothermalis. Next base: position 96,206 of record NZ_JAKTNT010000008.1, read on the forward strand.
TCTCCCTCCTTTGGAACGACCCCACCCTTAGCATCGTCCTCTTCTTCCTCCTCGCCCTCCTTTTTGGCGTGCTCATGACGCTTCCCATCGGCGGCGGGGACATGCCCGTGGCCATCTCCTTCTACAACGCCTTTACCGGTATGGCCGTGGGCTTTGAGGGCTTCGCCGTGGGGAACCCGGCCCTCATGGTGGCCGGCACCCTGGTGGGGGCGGCGGGTACTCTCCTCACCGTGCTCATGGCCCGGGCCATGAACCGCTCGGTGTGGAGCGTCCTGGTGGGCGGCTTTGGCGTGGAGCAGGAGGCGGGGGAAGTCAAGGGGAGCCTGAAGCCCATTGACGTGGAGGACGCCGCCGTGATGCTGGCCTACGCCAACAAGGTGGTCTTCGTGCCCGGGTACGGCATGGCCCTCTCCCAGGCCCAGCACAAGGTGAAGGAGCTCGCCGACCTCTTGGAAAGCCGGGGCGTGGAGGTGAAGTTCGCCATTCACCCCGTGGCGGGCCGGATGCCGGGGCACATGAACGTCCTCCTGGCGGAGGCGGGGGTGGACTACGACAAGCTCAAGGACCTGGAGGAGATCAACCCCGAGTTCCCCACCGTGGACGTGGCGGTGGTCATCGGGGCCAACGACGTGGTGAACCCCGCCGCTCGCCGTCCGGGGAGCCCCCTCTACGGCATGCCCATCCTGGACGTGGACAAGGCCAAGAACGTCATCGTCATCAAGCGGGGGCAGGGGAAGGGCTTCGCCGGGGTGGAAAACGAGCTCTTCTACGCCGACAACACCCGCATGCTCTACGGGGACGCCCAACAGGTTCTGACCCAGCTCACCCAGGCCCTGAAGAAGCTCTAGCGCCAGAAGAGCCTGCCCCGGGGTTTCCCCGGGGCAGGCGTTTTAGGCCAAGAGGAGCACGGGGTTTTCCAGGTAAAGGGCCACCCTTTCCAAAAGTTTCCGGGCCACGGGGGCTTCCAGGCCCGAGGCGGCGAGGACCCCTTCCGGGGAGAGGAAAAGGCTTGGGCGGCCCGTGTGGACCTCCTCTTCCCCGGCGAAGCAGAGGAGGCCCTCCCCCTCTTCGCCCCCTTCCTGGCGGAAAAGGGCGAGGAAGCCGCCTAGGGGCTTCACGCCATAGACCCTTTCCCCCTCCGCATGGCCCCGCAGGGCCCGCAAGGGAAGTTCCAGCTCCGCCAAGGCCCTTTCCGCACCCCTAAGGAGGAAGGGCAAGGGGTTTTGGGGTACCCCGTGGATGCGGGCGAAGGCCTCGAGGGCTCCCTTTAGGGGGGCGGGGTCAAACCGGCGGCGGTAGACCTTGAGGAGGGTGGGCGTTGCCGGGGTGGGGGCCATTGGGGCGGCCACGCCGGGGGTTGGGGTGGGGATGGG